>PNOB01000120.1 GCA_013824585.1 Desulfobacterium sp.
TGTGTTGTAAGGCCATCAATCCGATACATAGACGTATCTTCCGGTAAAATTAAAACAGGATTTTCATCCAGTCTGGAACCTATTGCGTTGATCATCAGCTTTGGCCAGTATGAAGATATGGCCTGTTCATACTGTTGTTTGGCAATTTCCACAGCCAATGCTGAAACCGTTCGTTGCTGATTTTTCTTCAGGGCCATTGCAATACACTGATCAAGATTTAATAATTCCAATACACTGTCTGGAATATCTTTTTTTTCAGAGGCTTGAATTGATACAGCAGCCATTCCCCAACCGATTAAAAGCATAAAAACCCATTGTTTTTTTTCCATAATGAACAGCCTTTGTAATTGTAAACGGAAGACCGATTGTAATTGTTGAGTACACCGGAGCAGATACACCCGATAGAATAAACAACTCTCTGGATGGATATTCAATTCTATGTCTGATTTTTTTAAGTGGAAGATTGGCTAAAAAAACTGGAAAAAATACTGAACTCAAACTATTATAAAGCAACGCAATGATTGTTGTCAATTTGAAAAATGATTGGAGTTTCTTTGCACTTTATTGTATGGAAGCAAGCTTATGAGAACTTTGACGATACTGGTTATTGCAGTCTTTGATTTTTAAAAAAAATTGCCTTTCTCAAAAATCTCAACCGCATTGTTTTTTTTTATTCAAATAACGATTACAGCTCGGAGATACCTGTGAAAATTGATACGGAAAAAGTAAGCTATATCCTGGGACAAAGTATTGGCGGTGATTTTCGGAGACAAAGTTTTGAGATCAATGTTAAAACATTTGTTGACTCGTTTACAGATGCATATGCTGGAAAAGAAACCAAAATGCGCCCGTCTGAAATGCAGCAGATCATGATGGCCTTCCAAAACGCCATGCAGGAGAAAAAACAGATGCAACAGAACAGGGCTGCTGAAACCAACCTGAAAACAGGAAAAGAGTTTCTTGAAGAAAACCAAAAAAAAACGGGCATCCATGTCACGAAAACCGGCCTTCAGTATCGTATCATCAAAGAAGGTAATGGGAAAAAACCCAAATCAGCCGATACGGTTGTCACCCATTATGAAGGGAAAACAATCGACGGCAGGATTTTCGACAGTTCAATCCGTAGGGGCGCCCCTGCCCGTTTTCCGGTGAATGGAGTGATTCAAGGATGGCAGGAAGCCTTGCAGCTTATGGGAGAAGGTTCAAAATGGGAACTTTTTGTGCCTTCTGATCTGGCATATGGACAAACGGGAAGCGGCGGGACCATTGAACCCCATTCCACCTTGATTTTCGAAGTTGAACTGATCACAATCGAATAGGTGATCTGTCGGAAATGACGCAAAGCGTCATAATTTTTCTTGACTTTAACGCAAGGCGTCATTATTATAGTATCAAATAATACTGGTCAGGTGGACAGTAGTTGCTTGTTAACAAATGAGCACATGATATAGCTGACAACAGCTAAAAGGAGTAAAAAATGATATTTTTCAATCATCTTTCAAAATCTGTAGGTTTGTGCAGTGTTTTTAACCCTGAAAACGCATCATGGCTTGGCGGTCCATTCGGGGGATACCCAAGTGATGCTTTTTCAACTGAGAAAAAAATCAATACCCGCAGAATCAAAGCAACTTCATTTGATTTTTATGATAATTTAAAGATATTCTAATACCATATGAAATCGTAATCGACAGTATCTGTACTCACCGTGAATCAAAAAAGCCGGAAGCGCAAGCTTCTGGCTTTTTTATTTAAAATAGTTTATGTATTTAGTACAGTTGAAAGGGAATAAAAAGAATCATGACTTCCCTGACATTCTTGAGAATGGCAAAAGAAATATATATTGAGTCTCTGTATTCTTCCATTTACCATAAAACCTATTTTGGGGAAGGAGCCGTAAAATGATCGTTATTGGAACCATTACATTTTCTGAAGATCTTGCCAATGATGTTGCCCAGTGCTATGCCACACTGCCACCTGTTCCTGATTTTATCACAACAAAAGGAACATATGTTTACACCCATGAAGGTGAAGATATCCGTGCTTTTGCAATTTTCAGTTTTGATGAATCCCGAGTAGATGATGCAGCTGAATACATGAAGATTCGCTATAAAGCATTTTCATGTGTAAAAGGACTTAGCTCAAAGGTCGAGGAATGGCTTGATGTTCAAGATGCACTGAAAGTGGTTGAGAGCGGGGATTATAATCTCAGTGCCCTGTCAACCAATAAATTTCTTTAGAATGATCTGAAAATACCGCCATCAACCAGTACATGCCTAGGGATGGCGGTATTTTTTACATTCTGCATTTTCAAAAGATTAAATCTGGCCGGCATTTTTTAAGGCCAGCAGAACAACCTTTTGCATAATCTTTTCCTGACGGGTTGTCGGATTATCCAATTGCATTCTTTCGAGATAGGGCTTTGCCTCTGCCGGTACAGAAGCGACCATCTGACCGATCAGGCCTGGAACAATCGCCATTTTACTGTCCGCAGCCTTCTCCTTGAATTCTCGCAAGGATTTCCCAATAACGATTTCCTCTTCTGTAAAAGCCGTTCCAAACGGAAATATCGGGAACAGATTCTTTTCTTTAAATTTTCCCAGTATGCTTTCCAGACGTTCAGGGTAATTATTGCGGAATTGATCCGGAATCTGATAACCGGACGAAATTTTTTTCGATTGTTTGGCCCTCTGCAGAAGTCCTTCTTGAAATCTTGAATCCGTCACGTTCAGCAGGGCTGCGATCACCTGTTGATCACTTTTGCCGCGCAGATCTGCAATTCCATACTCTGTGATGATAATATCACGCAAATGACGGGGAACAGTTGTGTGCCCGTAATTGAAAACAACATTGGAGCTGACATCTTTTCCCTTTGCCCGGGTACTTCGAATCATCAGAGCACCACGAGCATCCTCTATTGCATGAGCCTGCGCCACAAAATTATACTGCCCCCCAACGCCGCTGACAACCCGGTGATCTTCCAGTCCATCTGAAACAACCGCTCCAGATAGCATCACCATTAAACCGGCATTGATAAAACGCGCTTTCTTTCTCTGAAGCAGTTTTAATTCTTCGCTTGAATACGGATTGTTCCCATACAGCTGGTTTGTATGAAGCACGCTCGTCATGTTTATCTGCATGCGCTCTTCTTCACTCATATTATTCAATACATCATAGAAGTCGGATGGTCCCAGGAAAAATCCCGCATGCATCCAGATGCCTTCTTTTAATTCTGTTCCAAGACATGATTTAAACAACCGGTCTTTGCTGTTTTGATCGTTTAAATCAGCCTCAAACTGTTCCTTTCCATCACTGATTTTCCCATTTTCATAGGTCAAACCGGATTTCAGGATTCCATATTCCTGTAAAAAGTCGAAATCTTTTCTGGTTAACCTGGAATGAATCGAATTTTGTGCAGCCAGAAGCTCAACAACTTCAGGGGTGACCTTCTGCCTCACTTTGATTTTTTTATCGTTTACAAGGCGTTGCAGGTGAACATTGTCATACACTTTTCGTTTCATTATGCCTGATTTATATAAATGTAAAAACGCATCCACGAGCATTTCCGTTGATCCGTATATCCCTTCTTCAAAGGTGCCTGTACCACCTACTCTATGAACAATGTCTCCGAATTTTTCATTCACACTCAAGTCCATCAGCACCTTGTTGTAAACTTCATTCTGCTGATGGCGGATTTGAAGCCCATAGGCAATCGCATCACCGAGAGAACCGATGCCGATCTGTAGCGTTCCACCATCCTGAATCAAGGTGCTGGCATAAAGTCCAATGATATAATCAATACTGTTTACCGATTCACGCGGCGCGCCAAAGAGGGTAAAATGAAGATCCGGTGCTTCCAGTACAGCATCAAAAAGATTAGGATTCACCACTGCATCGCCATACATAAAAGGAAGATTTTTATTGACCTGAGCAATCGCCGCAACCCTTTTCCCATCCTTTCGCATCTGACCGATGGTTCGAAAGGCATCCAGAGCCGTGTCAGAGTTACTACTCATACTGAACATGGTTTTGCCATTCAGCTCTTTTTTGGCAACCAGTTGACCGCCAACATTCATACCATTATCCCGAACATCCCGGGCTGCATGAGTGTAATTGGTGCTGGTATAATTCTGCTGCATGTGTTCATTATCCAGGAATCCACCTGCCTTGTAAAAAAATTCAGCAACTTGAACATTGGGAGGCAACTCTTTTTTTCGGACGGCTGTAATATAATCCAGATTCACATATCCGTCCCAGACCCGTTTAACCAAAGGCTCTAAAAACCTTCTTTCCAATTCGCTGGACCATGTTGGCGGTTCCAAAGAAAGCGCTGTCAGAATTTTTAATTGAAGGTCAGGATCTTCTTTGGCTTTTTTATAGATCGCATTGGCAAAATGGTTTGGCTTGCCAAGCCCAAGACACATCCCAAGCGTGATATTTTTCCCCACCTTATCAATGACATAATCAGCCAGTTCATCAGGATCTGTAAAATAGATCGGTCTTTCCTCTTTCATATTTTTCTCCCCCTTCCAAAAAATTGCCCCTCATGCAATTTACCATAACCTGCTGCTATATATAATTTGAAATTTCTCAGTTAAAAAAACAATGGATTGTTTCCAGAAACATCGTTACCAATATAAAATCTGTGTTTATAAAGAATGCTTTTTAAAAAGTCAATGAAATATCAAGAAATTTCTTCCTGACAAACGATGACATGATTCCGATTATTTTTTTCCATATCACACTCCCTTGTCAGACAACCTCTCAGCTTCCTGACGGACAAACATCTATCCAGTTAAAGTCTCATGCCGGGTAATAATACTTTGAACTACAGCCGGATCTGCGAGAGTGGATGTATCCCCGATACTGTCATATTCTTTATTTGCTATTTTTCTCAGAATCCTGCGCATGATTTTTCCCGATCTTGTCTTGGGTAATGACGGAGCAAAATGAATGATATCCGGTGTCGCAATTGGACCGATTTCCTTTCTGACATGGGCAATCAGCTCCTTAACCAAATCCTCACTTTCTTTCACCCCCACGTTCAAAGTAACATATGCATATATTCCCTGTCCTTTTATTTTATGAGGGTACCCGATAACCGCTGCCTCAGCAGCAAGCGGATGACTTACAATTGCGCTTTCAATCTCTGCTGTTCCCATTCGATGACCGGCAACATTAATAACATCATCCACCCGTCCGGTTATCCAGTAATACCCATCCTGGTCACGGGAACAACCGTCTCCGGCAAAATAATATCCATTGAAAAGCTGAAAATAGGTGTCTTCAAACCGTTTATGATCACCGAAAACAGTCCGCATCTGTCCAGGCCATGGCTCCCTGATTGTAAGAATACCATCTCCTTCACCAATTACTACTTCTCCTTTTTCGTTTAAAATTTCGGGTCTTATACCAAAAAAAGGCAGTGTCGCAGATCCGGGTTTCTGATCAATTGCATACGGCAAGGCGGTAATCATAATTCCGCCTGTTTCCGTCTGCCACCAGGTATCTACTACCGGACACCGCTCTTTCCCAACATATTTAAAGTACCAGCGCCAGGCTTCCGGATTAATCGGTTCACCCACACTGCCGAGAATTCTCAGGCTTGAAAGATTATTTTTTACAACCCATGCCTCGCCTTGTGCCATTAGCGCCCGTATGGCAGTTGGAGCGGTATAAAATTGTGTAACCTTCCACTTGTCAATAACATCCCAGAATCTGCCCGGATCCGGATAGTTTGGTACCCCTTCAAACATGATGGTTGTGGCTCCCTGAGAAAGCGGGCCATAAACAATATAACTGTGACCGGTAACCCATCCGATATCTGCAGTACACCAGAAGATATCTCCGTCATGATAATCAAAAACATATTTAAAGGTGGTTCCGGTATACACCATATAACCGCCAACCGTATGCTGTACTCCTTTTGGTTTTCCGGTTGAACCGGAAGTATAGAGAATAAAAAGGGGATCTTCCGCATCCATCCACACGACAGGGCAATTTGAACCTGCTTGGCTCATTGCTTCATGCCACCACTTATCCCGTGGTTTTTTCATTTCTATCTCAGAACCTGTGCGTTTCACAACAAAGCAACAGGATACCTGATGCCCTTTTCGTGCACAAATATCCATAGCCTCGTCTGCATTACACTTTAAAGGTACTGCTTTAATTCCCCGCATAACCCCATCTGAAGTGATGAGCACTTTGCACTCACTATCCAGAATTCGATCTGCCAGAGCTTCAGACGAAAACCCGCCAAAAACAATACTGTGGATCGCTCCGATTCGGGTTACGGACATCATTGCAATAGCGAGCTCCGGTATCATTGGCATATAAATAGCCACTCGGTCCCCTTTTTTTACATCATTTTCTTTCAACACATTTGCAAACTTGCATACCTTTTCATGAAGCTCACCATAGGTTATCTGTAAATCCTCCCCGGGTTTATTTCCTTCCCATATGATGGCAACCTGATCCTTTCTGGTTTCAAGATGCCGATCCAGACAATTGTAAGTAATATTTGTTTTTCCCCCAATAAACCACTCTATATGGATAGGGCCATTTGAAAGAGTATAATTGTACCTCCGAACGGTATCCCACTCTTTTTCCCAATAAAACTCTTTGGCAATATCTGCCCAGAACTTTTCCGGATCATCAATAGATTGTTGATACATCTGTTTATAGTCATCCAGACTTTTTACCCAGGCTTTTTGACGATGAAGATCAGGAGCACGAAATGCAAATTCACTCATATTTTCTCCTTTCCACTTGAAGGTTCGATTGCGAAAACCTTGGATGTATTAACCACAGTACTTCAAACCAGAAAAACTGAGTCTGATAAAAACGCTACATCAATTGACCCGTTTTTGGCAACAAACATTGTGAGATTTTCTTGACCTTCGCGATCATTTCAGATATTTGAGAACCATTATCGGGCAAGCTTGCGATTCCTATACCATTGCAAAGATTACCCAATACATTACCGAGTTATGCAACAGGCAAAGCCATCCAGACTCCGGTCAGGTGGCTTTTTTCTTTTTTCATGGAGGCAGATGGTGCTTGAAAGCAGGCAGCAAAAGGTAGTGGTCATTGATAACTATGACTCATTCACCTTTAACCTTGTACAAATGTTTATGCAATATCAAATGGACATAAAGGTTTATCGAAGTGATCAGGTTCTTCTGGAGGATATTGAAGTTCAATCTCCGGATTACATCGTGATCAGCCCAGGCCCCAAAAATCCGGCATATTCAGGAGTTTCCATACCTCTGATCCAATCCTTTTTTCAGCGCATACCGATCCTGGGTGTCTGCCTTGGTATGCAGTGTATTGGTGAAATCTTTGGAGGAAAAACTGTAAGAGCCTCTCTTCCAGTGCATGGGAAAACCAGTAAAATTCATCATAACGCCCGGCATATATTTCAGGGGATCCCTTCTCCTTTTTCAGCTGCCCGGTATCACTCCCTGATGACCCAATTTGATGATTCGATCCTCGAAATCACAGCAACAAGTGAAGATGGTGTCATCATGGGTCTTTCCCATCCAGAATATCCGCTTCATGGAGTTCAATTTCATCCGGAAAGCTTTTTGACAGAATATGGATTTACCTTAATTGAAAATTTCCTGAGGCTCGGCCCTTTTAAAACCCCCAACCGAATAACCGGAAAAAAATATGATCAGATACCCGGAAATCAATGTTGAATTAAACGGTGTATACACACAGGATATAATCCTCTCCTGCTCTTTCATAGAAACAGCAGAAAAATTTGCTGATATCGAAGGAACAGTGGTGTTACTAAGTGGCGGTGATCTTGATTGTTCCAATTATCATATTCTGGCTACAAAGCCCTGGTTGTCGATCAGGGGTTATGACAAGCAGATGGTATGCAAAACAAAACATCAGGATATCCAATTCTCAGCCGACCCCTTTCTTACACTTCATCATTTTCTCCAGAGATATAGACAAAAACTAAATACGCGGTTGCCTGTTGAAGCGGGTCTTTTCGGATACCTTGCCTATGACCTGAAAGACCATCTGGAACATCTTCCCAGGACTTCTGTGGATGATCTGAAGCTTCCCCAGATATGCATGTTTGCACCCTCTATCATCCTGATTCAGGAAAAAAAAACAGAAAAAACAACCCTGTGTATCCCAAAACGGGTTGAAAACAATCAAGAAACACTGCCTGAAGATCTGCTTTTCTTCCAGACAATGATGAACAAAAAACCAGCGGTTGATCCTGGATTCCATGGATACCGGCGAGACGTTACATCCAATTTTACAAAAAATGCCTACATTGAATCCATTCACAAGATCCAGGAATATATTGCATCCGGACATATATATCAGGTGAATATGTCCCAGCGCTTTGAAATGGAATTTTCCGGAAGTGCATTCAGCCTGTACAAATCACTGTTTCAATCCAATCCTGCACCTTTCTTTTCATTTATTGAGGCGGGCGATCATCAGATTGTCTCCACTTCCCCGGAACGATTTATTCAGCAAACCGGTGACAGAATTGAGACCCGGCCCATCAAGGGAACCCGTCCAAGAGGGAAAAATCATGAAGAAGATAAACAGATGGAAAAACAATTGGCTGAATCCAAAAAAGATGACGCAGAGCTTTCCATGATCGTGGATCTTCTTCGCAATGATATCGGAAAGGTCTGTGTTGGGGGATCGGTAAGGGTTTCACAGCACAAAAGATTGGAAGCCTATGAAAATGTTTTTCACCTTGTTTCCATTGTTGAAGGAAATCTTGCACCTGGAAAAAACTCGGTTGATCTGATTCAAGCGACTTTTCCCGGAGGTTCGATCACTGGATGCCCCAAGATCAGAGCCATGGAGATCATCGACGAGTTGGAACCATGCCGTCGGCATATTTATACTGGATCCATCGGCTATATCAGCTTTCACGAAACCATGGATCTTTCCATCGCAATCCGAACGGCAACCATTCAGGAAGGAAGGCTGGTTTTTTCTGCCGGAGGCGGCATTGTTTATGACTCTGATCCGGAAAAAGAATTCCAGGAAACCCTGCATAAAGGGAAAACACTCCTCAACGTCCTGAAAACCAGCAGTACTGCTTATACAGCCAAGACAGATTATGTATGGATGAACGGTCAAATCATACCCAAGAAGGATGCGAAAATCTCTATTGCAGACCTGGGCGTTCAATACGGATTCGGACTTTTTGAGACCATTCGGGTGAACAAGTCCAATCCTGCATATCTATCAGAGCATCTGGATCGCTTTAACGCTGCATGGAAGGCTATCATAGACCCTCATCCACCGGATCTAACATGGGAGGAAATTATTCAACAGGTGATCAGCTCGAACAGACTCCAGGATCAAACAGCTGTTGTCAAAATCATGGCCACATGGGGTACCCCTGATACTCCGAAAAAAAACCAAAACTTGATGGTGTCTGCAAAACCTTATATACATCGCCTTTCCGGGAAAAAGGAGAAGGGCATTCACCTGATCACCTATCCTGAGCCAAGGCAGACTCCTCTTGCAAATTACAAGACGACAAATTATCTGTATTATTTTCTGGCCGGCAACTATGCAAAAGAAAAAAAAGGTGATGAAGCACTGATCCTGAATCCGGATCAAACGGTTTCAGAAACAAACACGGCAAATATTATTCTGGTAAAAAGGGATATCGCCGCTGTCCCGGAATCCATATCTGTCCTTCCGGGTATCATGGCAAACGTGGTTTGCAAATACTTAACCACCGGATTTACCATCCAAAAAAAACCGGTTTACCAACAGGATTTTTTTCATGCAGATCAAGTGATCATAACCAATTCACTTGTGGGTGCGGTTCCGGTGATCTCTCTGGATAAAAAGCAGTTAAAATCAACACCAGGTCTTTGTCAGCAGATAAATGATCACGTATTATAATGACTTCCATAAACATTCATTTTCTGTACAGGAGTTTATTTCATATGAGAATAGTCATATTGATTCTCCTTTGTCTTTTTTTCCCATTTCCTTGTCAGGCGGAAAATTATTTACTCAATGGCGGTCAAGAATCAAAAATCCATTATACCATGACCCATGAGGTGCAACCTTCTCCAAATACAAAAAAACTGATCCTGAATTATGTGATCCCGAAGTCCTTTGATTCCTGTACATATAAACAGACAATCGAACAATTTGACCTTGATTTTTCCCCGCCCCCGGATGGCCGTTCACAGTTTGTGGATCACAGAGGAAATGAAGTGATTGAGGTAATATGGGAGTCTCCTCGAACTTCTGTTTCGACAAAGATCAATCTGGTAGCCTTGAACAGTGTCATCCTGAAACCGATCGAAACCAATGCGCCATTTCCCACATCAGAGGTACCCGACACTCTAAAGGACTATCTGAAAAACACACCACAGGTCGATTTCAATAATCCACAAATTCTTGGAAAAGCCCGTGAATTAACAGCATCAGCAAAAACACAATTTGATGCTGTCCAAAGAATTTTAACCTGGGTAGTGGATCATATGCACTTTATCGTGAACCCGGATCAATATGATGCTATGTATTCCTATGAAACAGGTCGGGGAAATTGCCAGAATTACTCACACCTATCTGCTGCATTAATGCGAGCAGTAGGAATTCCTGTCAGAATTGTGAACGGCATAACCTTAAAACAACCCTATGATATTCAAACCGGTGATGGTATTCTTACCATGAAGATGGCCCAGTCACGTCATTCCTGGATCGAAGTCTATTTCCCGGATCTTTCATGGGTTCCATTTGATCCCCAGGGTTCAGAACTTTTTGTCAGTAACCGTTTTATCCGAGTAGAAGTCGGTATTGATAACCATGAAACCGAACATGACGGCCTCATGCGCTGGACCCGTCTTAAAGGTACCCCTGGATGTCCATCCTTATTGGAAAATATCAATTCTGATTTTCAATCCGATCTGGTCAAAATGGATGCCGTAAAAACTACTTATGGCCCAAGAGAACTTCTTCTCTGCCCACAAGTAGAAACATCTTTTTCACGTATTGAAACAAAACTTCCGCCGCCAACACCTAAAAAGATGAAAGAAAAAGAACTTCAGACACTAACCTATTCAAAGCCTTTTCTCTTTGGCAACCTTGATTTTCCGGAAAATATCGATTTTCTGAACGTAAGAGAACCGGCTGTGGAAAGCCCGGATGGTGTCATGACTGTACGCAAAAACTTTCTGGCTGAAACTGCAGAATATGTAACCACAAAGGGGCAGCAATATGCACAAACCTTTATTTTGAAAAAACCGATCCAACTCGAAAAAATCGGTCTGGTTTTGCATAAATTCAGTGACGAAGGGCAACTCTGGGTCGAATTATATCAGGATAAAAATGGCATGCCGGATAAATTGATTGCTACAAGCGACTTTATCTCTCCAGACCAGATCAGCTATACACCAGGCTATCGATGGATTGATTTTTTTTTCACAGATAAAAAGATTAAGCTATCTCCTGGCCGATACTGGGCTGCCCTTGGTTTTACAGGAAGTCCCATAGTCAATTGGTTTTATACCTACGGAAAACCGGTTGGCCCTCAGGATGGAACCCGATATAAAACAATCTTTGACAGCACATGGAGCCGAAGCCTTTCCTTTGAGTTTAATTACAGGGTTGCCGGACTTTCAGCTGTATACAAGTAATT
>PNOB01000121.1 GCA_013824585.1 Desulfobacterium sp.
CTGAATTCGATTTTGAATCATGTGCGGGACATCAAGCCAGCTCCCCGAAACTTTGTCGTCCGCGGCCCCTATCGGTGGGTGCGTCATCCCCTGTATTTCTGCTCTCTCCTGATGATCTGGTCCTGTCCGTATACCAGCATGGACCGGCTTCTGTTCAATATGCTGTTTACAATATGGATTGTGATCGGTATGAGAATGGAAGAGAGGGATCTGCTGGATGTATTTGGCAAGGCCTATCAGGAATACCGGGAAAAAGTTCCCATCCTGATTCCGACAAAGATACGACCGGGTATGTAAAAAGTCAGCGCTCAGCTTGAAAATCTATGGCAATAAGGGTCTTGGGTTATGTGAACTGCACGATTATAGTGGTTCGGTGATGAAAAAATTACCGGATATGCAAGCCGGCGAATGCAGGCATTTTTTATAATACCAGACATGGATTGGGAAAAATGGAAGGATTTGTTCAAACACTGATACAGGTAAAGGATTTCCTTTTTTCTATTGTCCACCTGTTTTCAGATACAGGACGCATCTTGCAGCCGTCATTGAAAAAGGTGCTTCTGGTCATGTGCGGCGGCAGTCTGGGAGCCGTAAGCCGCTACGGGGTGGGCTTGCTGACCGCGAAAGCATGGGGAACGCATTTCCCCTGGGGAACGCTGATTGTCAACCTTGCGGGGTGTTTTTTAATCGGCCTGATTTTTGCGCTGGCAGACCGGGTCCGGCTTCTGACTCCGGATGTGCGCCTCCTGATCGTCACCGGTTATCTGGGCGCTTTAACGACATTTTCGTCTTTTTCGATCGAAACCGTCAATGCAGGCCGCTCAGGCATGGCGTTACTTCCCCTGGTCAATATTTTGATCAACAATGTGGGAGGATTTGCGTTCACCTTTTTTGGAATATGGCTTGGGGGGCAGAAATAGGAGAAAACGTAAGGTTGACTTCCCTATCTTTCCAGTTCTTTCCGGATGGCGAGTCCAAGGGTTTCCAGGGTGTAGGGTTTTTTAATGTACTGGCCAACTCCCAATCTCAGCGCTTCCTTAACCCGTTCGGTTTCTGAAAAACCGCTGGTGATGATTGCTTTTTGTCCGGGATGACTTTTAATAATTTTTTTGTATAGATCCAGGCCATCCAGGTCTGGTTCCATCAGCATGTCCAGTATCAAAATATCCGCTGTGTTTGTTTTCAGATATTCCATCACCGGGGCACTGCCTGAAAATGTTCGGACCGAATAGTTCAATTTTGTCAGCAGGTTTTCAGCGATTTCCCGTTGTTCTGTGATATCATCCACGACAACAACCGATTCACCGGTTCCCATATAATCGGCTACAGGGATTACACCATTCCGGGAAACAATGTCCTCCATGGTTGCCGGAAAAAAAAGCTGGAAAGTGGTGCCTTTTCCGATTTCACTCTGCACGGAAATATAACCGTTAAGATCCTGAACCGTTCCCCAGACAACCGACATTCCAAGACCGGTTCCGCTCCGGCCCATCACCTTTTTGGTGTAGAAAGGCTCAAATATTCTTTCAAGATCTTCCGGAGAGATGCCAATGCCTTTGTCCATGACAGTTAACGATATATAATTCCCGGCACGAATTTTTTCATGACCCGGTATGGGATTTTTCAGATATCGGTTTTCTGTTGAAATTTCAATCAGCCCTCCGTTAGTCAGCGCTTCGGCAGCATTGGACACTAGGTTCATCAGCGTTTTCCTGAGATGGATTTTCGATCCTCTCATGTTCAACAATTCCGGTTCAAGCAGAACATGTATTTCAGTGTTCGGATGGTAATGGATCAGGTTTTTATATTCCGATGAGTTCAGATAGTCGTCAATAATGGGATTTAAATTCAGAACCTCTGTATGGATCACGCCCCTTCTTGCCATTGTCAGGAGATCATCAACAATGGCCACAGCTTTTTTCCCGGATTCCTGTATCGTCCGGATCTGTTTCCGCAGAGGGCTGTCTTCCGGCAGATCCATCAATATCAGGTCCGGATAGCTGACTGTCCCGGATAAGACATTGTTGAGGTCATGGGCCACACCACCGGCCAGGAGCCCCAGTGCCTCCATCCGTTGTGAACGGGCCAGCTCTTTTTCCAGGTGGCGTTTTTCGTTCTGCGCTCGCTCGCGGTCATGGATTTCTTTGATAAGTTGTTTGTTCATCTGTTCCAGATTTTCGCTTTGTTCCCGGATCATGTGACTGGAAGCGACTTCCTGGTCATAGCGCTTCTTGATCGAATACAGCATTTTGGACTTCAGCATGATTCCCAGCATTACAAAAACAGCTCCAAAAAAGAAGATGGCTCCAACGAACAGTTCACTGACCAGATGGATTTGCGCGGCAGTGGTGTATGCTACGACTACATAGCCGACTAAAAAAAAGGCCATCAGCAGTTCATGCACACGGAAAAAAAATTTCAGGCGTGTTGTATCCTCTTTGGAAACCTGGCCCAGCATCCGGAATAGAGCCCTGGATTTACCGATATTCAACACCATAATCAATGCGCCTGCAATGATCAGGACAATAGAAATGATTGAAGAGAAGCTCATTTCAGATTAACCTCTTCCTTTTAAGGGAAGCCGGATAATAAATTTGGCCCCAGCGCCGGGTCTGGATTCAACAGCCATCTCGCCTCCGTGATTTTCCGTGATGATAAAGTAAGATACGGAAAGCCCCAGGCCAGTGCCCATGCCTATGGGCTTGGTGGTAAAAAAAGGTTCAAATACCCGTTTGCGGGTTTCTTCATCCATACCCGGTCCATTGTCCTCGATCTCCATGCAAACCATTTTTTTTTCTTTTTCAAAGTATGCGCGAATAATAAACATGGGGTTATCTGTTCCTCCTTCCTGCATGGCCTGGGCTCCGTTCCGCAGGATATTGAGGAGAACCTGTTTGATTTTGCCGTCCTCGCAGGGTACGGGCGGAAGGTTGTCTTCATATTCTTTCCGGATCTTGATTATTCTGAAATCATATTGTTTTTTCAGGTCATAGTCGGTTGCTGCCAGTTCCAGGGTTTTGTCAAAAAGGTCTGCAATGGAATGGGAAGCTTCCCTGGCATCACTTTTTCGGGCAAAACTGAGCATGTTGTTTACGATGTCTGCCACCCGTTTGCCGGATTCGTTGATGACATTCAACATACGCGGGATGTCACGGGCCTCCATAAAAAGCCGAATGGATTCCATTGTTGTCCCGGCTGTTTCGGCTGCTTTCCGGTTGGCAGGGATATCCATTTTTCCTGTCAGACGGTTTGTCATGACATTGGCAGTCTGCATGATGCCGGCAAGAGGATTGTTAATCTCGTGAGCCATTCCAGCCGCGAGTCCACCTACGGAGAGCATCTTTTCGCTCTGGATCATCATCTCTTCCATACGGACGACTTCGGTTTTATCATCAATGATAATTACCGCGCCTTCAACTGTTTCTGAAACAATCGGGTAAACAATCATATCCATGTAGCAAAGCTTCTGGTTCATCATTAAACTTACTTTTGAAAATTTTTGGGTCACCTTGCTTTTCAATACATTCCGGATATCTTCCATCTGCTTCCCGACAATTGGAAAGACTTCATCCAGGACCATGCCGATTGCTTTTGAACCGGGGATTCCGGCGGCTTCTTCAGCTTTTGTATTCCACTCTTTGATTCTGCATTGATCATTAATGGTTATCAACATTGACGGCATTGAATTGATGATACTGTCAAGAAGGTTTTTGGTCTGGTTTAACTGCTTGTTCTGATTTTCAATCTGCTTATAGGAGTGATCAATTTCCATAGACATGGAATTATATTTTTTGGCAAGCTCACCGATTTCATCTTTAGAAGTAAGGTCAATTTGACGCCCATACTGTCCTTTTTCGATTTCAGCCATACTTTCGATCAGTTGATCAACAGGCCGGAGGATAATTTTTCGGATCAGTCTGTTTGTCAGCAGCAACAGAACCAATGTGAATGTCACAATGATTGTTGTGAACAGGAGGATGCTTAAATTTTCCTTTTTTTCCATATCGGCCAGGGAATATTCAATAAGGATATATCCGAGGGTTTCATCAAATGCAGTAATGGCCTGCAAATACCATAAACTGTTTGTTGTGGTCCATGAATCCAGGTTATTGACTCTGGCTTTTTGAAAATGGAGATTTCCCTGCAGCAGTTGTGGTTTTTTAGGTGCGTCAGAAATGATCCGGTATGCATCATCAAAAACATAAACACTTTCAATCCCGTCAATTTCTAAAATTTTTTGTACCCTGATGTTGATGGCACGCGTTCTTTTCTCAAATATTGCATTGGCCAGCAGACTGATATCATTGGTAATAAATGTCTGCATCAGTGAAATCAATTTCTGATTCAGCACCTTGGATTTTTGAGACTGCCATGGGATGAGGATCAGCACACAAATACATGAAACAATAAGAAATGCCTTTGCAACCTCTCGATTTATTTTTTGATGTAATTTCAAAAATATTTCCTGTCAGGGTATAATCTGTTTGACTATAATGGATTGGTCATCCTGAAATTGTACTATTACAGCCGGCTTTATCGGGTTTCTCTGCTCATCATACGATATGGCACCGGTTACACCGACAAAATGGGTTGTTTTTGCAAGTGCATCCCGGATTTTTGATTTTTCAAGGCTTTGTGCTCTTTTGATTGCATCTGCAAGCAGATATACCATGTCATAGGACAGGGCCATGCCTGAATTAACCTTGGAATAGTCAAATTCCACCAGAATTTTTTTCATAAATTCGGCTGTTTTCCGATCCGGCAGGCTCTTATGCCAGTGTGTGAGATAGTAGGTATTATTCAGATATCCTTTTGCATAGTTGGTCATCAGATCGCTCCATCCGTCTCCGCCGAAAATTATCTTATCCATTCCCATTTTCCGTGCAGTTTTGATAATCTGTGCAGAATCCCTTGAATAGCCCGGGATCAAAATTGCATGAAAATCAAATTTTGAAAGCTTCTGGATTAATTTCTCAAAATCCTCCATGTTTTCAACATATTCCAATTCTGCAACAACTTGATTACCAAGGGCCTTGAAGCTTTCTGTAAATTGTCGGGCAAGATCAATGCTGTAAATCTGATCAGCATTGGTTAATATCACCACATTTTTGACTTTCAAGTATTCATGGGCGAATTTTGCCAGGATTTCCCCCTGAAAAGAGTCAACAAAACATGCCCGGAAAATATAGTTTCCTACTTTTGTCACACCTGGATTGGTTGCTGTAGGCGATATCATCGGGATACCTGCTTTCTGAAGTTCCGGTGCCATGGCAAGGGTATGGGAACTCCATGATCCGCCGAATACGGCAACAACATCCTGTTGGATCGCTTGTAAAGCCGCCTGTTTCGATCCCAACGCCGTACTCTGGTTATCGATTTCAATCAATTGGATCTTTCGGTTTAATAAACCGCCATTTGCATTGATTTCATTTACTGCCATCCGGGTGGTGATCAGATGCTCAATGTTGACGGAAGACGCTTCACCTGTTTCAGAAAAAATAGCTGCAATTTTAATTGTTTCTTCTGCCATGGATAGGTTAAGGAAAAGCACACTCATACAAAAAACAAGAAATAATTTTTTCATGGAGCACCTCTTTTGGGCTGTTGTGTTTCGAATGAATCAGCATTTTCCCGGGCGCGGCAGCTTGATGATAAACCGGGTTCCTTTTCCAGGATCGGATTCTGCTGTCAGTGTTCCTTTGTGACTTTCGGTAATAATAAAATAGGACACCGATAATCCAAGTCCTGTTCCTTCCTGAGGTTTTTTTGTCGTAAAAAAAGGTTCAAAAATATGTTTTAGCTGATCCTCTTCTATGCCGGAACCGTTGTCTTCAATTTCAATATAAACCCAATCCAAGTCATGCTTTAATCGAAGAATAAATATGGACTGTTTTTTCCTGTTTGAGCGGTTTTCTGCCATTGAATGTGCCCCATTGTTCAGGATGTTTAACAGGACCTGCTGGATCTGGCTTTGATGACACATCACTTCCGGCATATCCGGATCATATTCCCTAATGATTTTGATCTGGCGGAAATCATATTTTTTTTTGAGATCATAATCAGTAGCCGCGATTTCAAGGGTGTTATCCAGAAGCAGTTTTAGATCTGTAGAAGCAAACTGTGAATCGCTTTTTCGGCTGAAGGAAAGCATATTATCCACTATTTTTGCCGCACGCAGCCCTGATTCAACAATCGAATCAAGCATATGTTCTATTCCTCGTTTTTGTATGTAAGCGCCAATCGCCTCAATGGTTGTTTCGCATTCTTTTGCGGTGAGGATGTTTTTTTCCATGTTTTTGCTGAAACGGTTCATAATCACCTGGGCATTTTGAAGGATGCCGGCAAGCGGATTGTTGATTTCATGTGCCATGCCTGCTGCAAGCCCGCCTATGGACATCATTTTTTCAGTCTGGATCATGATTTCCTGGGTGTGTTTCCGTTCACTGATATCCCTGACAATAGCCTGAATATATATGGATGATTCAAGTTCGATCGCTGTCAGGCTGATTTCGGCATCAAACAATGTTCCATCCTGTTTGCGATGCGTCCATTCAAAAAACTGAGGTTCCCCGGCAATGGCGAGTTTGATTTTTTCAAGCGCTTTTGTTTCAGATTTTTTCTGATCCGGCTGGATATCCGGAGAATAAACATATGGCTTATTCCCGATGATGTCGTCGCGATTACAACCAAACAGGTCCAGGGCTTTATGATTGCAGTCAATAAAAATGTCGTTTTGCAGGATCAGTATTGCATCGCTGGCGGATTCGAAAAGAATTCTGTATCGGGTCTCACTTTTTTTCAGTTTTTCCTGGGCTGTTTTTCGATCTTCCACCTCATTTTTCAATAATATTTCTCTGCTTTTTATTTTAATAGCCATTTCATTGAATCGTGTGGCGATTCCTGCCAGCTCTTGATGTTGAATCGTGTTCAGGGTCTGTGAATAATCGCCGATGGCAATGCTGTCAATTCCATTCTTCAGAACATTGAGGGGCTTGTTGATCAAGTTTTTCAGGAGAAATCCTGTGGCGATGAGGATTACGATCAAAGAAACACAGAGAATCAGAAAGATCGAGTTCCTGAATCTGGACAACTCATCGTTGTATTTGTCCATGGAAAGGGATAATTCAGCGCTGCCGATTCTTTTACCCTTGAAATTAAGATTGATGAATCGGGAAAATCGTTTTTCAGGGGAGTTGTTTTTTTGGGCATGAAAAAGGACACTCCCCATATAATCGGCGACTTTTAATTCATGCAGCAACTCGTTTTCCATATAGCTGGATCCGATTTTGGAAATCTGCTCTGTGTCGTAATCCCAGACGGGAAAGAGGAGTACCTGGCTCAGGTTGACAGCGTAATTTTCAGCTTTCCGCTCCAGTTCACTGATAAGGAAGGAAGTCTGTTGATTATAGATAACCAGCATTAAAGCACCTTCTACCAGGATAAGAAGGAGAATCAAACCAAGCGTGATCTCTTTTGAGATCGAACGTGTTTTGAAACCTGGAATTTTTTGTAACAGAGATCGCATAGGGTCAGTTTGTGTCTGGTATGGAAGATGTTTTATCTTTTTTGATATGATCAAGGGCTTGTTGCCAGGCTTCAATTATTGAATCCGGTGTCTGGATGGAGAAGACAATATAGTTGTCGACCGATTTTATGGTGTAGGCTTTTTCAATTTCTTGTGAATCCACGCCAGCCTGGCTTGCGATGTATGGCATGCTATAATCAGAGCTGATCCACAGGTCGATATTTCCCTTTATTAAATGTAAAACATTGGTTGTATTATCAGAAGTCTCGACCAGATTTGTAAATCCATTTTGTTCAAGAAACTGTTTTTTTGCATCCTCTCTGTATGTCCCGATTCGTTCAACCCTTTTTGCATCCTCAAGGGAAGCAATCCGGATAGGGGATCCTTTTTTCTTAAAAAATGCCCATGTATGGGAGTAAAGGGGGCCAACCCATTTAAACAGCTTCTCCCGTTCCGGTAACCGGGTTGTTGAAAAAAGTACAACATTCGGTCTTTTCAGAGCAAGGTTATACCCCCTGGCCCAGGGGACCAGTTCGATCGTGTCCGATTGTCCAAGGCGATGAAGGATTTCCCGGACAATATTCACGGCATCTCCTTCTGGTCTGTCATTCACCATGTAACTGGCCGGCGGATTGTTCTCTGTATAAATCAAAAGCTCCTGGGCAGATACAGAGGCTGTGATCAGAAGAAATGGGATGAACAAAAGATAGAATTTCATGGAGGTTGCCTCATTCCCGAATCTGTTGATGGTTTGGAAAAGAATGCATTGTTTGTTCATGCAATATATCTGTTATGATTTCATATGATTCGCTCGATAAAAAAAACAGATTTGTGGTTGTTTGTTATTCCTATAGCAAGAACATCAGGAAGGGTAGAAACTCAATTATATTACTTAATACCATATGATATGGAAACAGATCAAGTTATTAAATATTCAAATGAAAAGTTCAACGAAATTACGGCCATCCTCGAATTGATCAAACAGCTTGAATTACAAAATACCATCGTTTCCATTGACGCAATGGGATGTCAAACAGCCATCGCCAAGCAAATTATCGGAAAACAAGGAGACTATATCGCTATTCGACAAGAATATCGCCAGACTTGAGACGGCCCTGGACCAATCGCTGAAGCACCAATTTGCAATCCCCTATGACTGAATCCAGCACCTTGACGTTTTTCCACTTGAGATACTGATAGTACTCCTCTTCAATCCCACCGCAGATGACCACTTGTATTCCTTCTGTCAGAATCATCTGGCAGAGCATCTCGAGCGATGCCTGGGGCAGAACAACTTCCTTTTCCTTTAAAACTGCTGCATCCCTGTCGATAACAGCGATCAGTACTTCTCTGGTCAGATCGAAGCGGGGGCATACCTCGTTTTCATAGAGGCAAATCAGTACTTTTGTCGTCATTGACATCTCCTGTTACCTCGTTGCCGGTTTTCCATGAAAATTCCGGATGGTATCATGTCTCGATCCCATATTGATGAATCTTCCGGTATAGCTTGCTTCGACTCCAACCCAGAACCGCAGCTGCCTTGTTCAAACGTCCCTGGGTTTTGACAATGGCATCTACAATCATTTTCCGCTCGATAACGGGCCACTCTGACTCATCTTTTTTCTCTTCCCGTGTTTTCAGAATTGCATCAATAATGATCTTTCTCTCCATGGCAGCCCGATCCGGATTCTCTCCATTTTCTTCCGGATGCGTCAAAGGAGGTACGCTTCCCATTACGACAGTATGGACCGGGGGCTGCTCCGGTGGAATAGGGTTCGTGAGATAGGCTGGCAGGTGTTCGGCCAGTATCTGATTTTGCTGGCATACGTTTGAGGCATATTCCACAATGTTTTTAAGCTCCCGGACATTGCCGGGATAATGATACGAAAGGAGAATTTGTAAAGCATCGGCGGAAAAACCTCTGGTCGGCTTTTTGAATTTGGTGACAAAGGTCTGGAGAAAATGGTCCAGGAGAAGCTGAACATCGTCTCTTCGCTCCCGCAATGGGGGCACTTGCATACGAACGACATTTAACCGGAAAAGAAGATCTTCCCGGAATGTCCCTTCTCTTACCATCTGCTCCAGGTTCCGGTGCGTGGCGGCGATCACCCTGACATCGCACAAAAATCCCTTTGTGCTTCCCAGCGGATGGACAACCCGGTCATCGAGGAAGGTTAAAAGCTTAACTTGCAGCGATAACGGCAGATCTCCAATCTCAGCAAGAAAAAGGGTCCCGTTGTGCGCCAGTCGGAATCGGCCGGGTTTGTTTTCCACTGCACCGGTGAAAGCTCCCTTTTGATGACCGAAAAGCTCGGACTCCAGAAGGGTAGCAGGTAAAGCGCCGCAATTAACTTTGATAAAAGCTCCTTTTGCGCGGGAGGACTCATGATGAATGGCTTCTGCCACAAGATCCTTTCCTGTTCCAGTTTCACCCGTGAGCAGAACCGATGAATTGGATTGTGCAATCATGGGAAGGAATCGGTATATCTGCTCCATCTGTGGACTTCTGCCCACAAGCTGACCAAAAGTATAGGCTCCGGATTTTTTTCCAGCCTGGGAACCCAGTGCTCGAATATCTTCGAAGGTTTCGAAAAACCCGATGTGGTGGCCCTGCGAATCCCTGATCGGCGCGAAAGTGACCCTCACCGGAATCTTTTGCCGCTCGCGGTTGACGATATTGCCTTCGACGCACATCATGCCGGAATCCTGGCTCATGCTGAGTACCGGACATTTTTCCAGACAAAAGTCACCTCTGACGATATGGCGGCAGGCAATGGTTCCTGTTTCCTTTCGATCAAATCCGGTCAAGGCTTCCATGCCTCGATTCAGCAGGATAGCACGCCGCTCGCAATCCATCACGATAATTCCCAAAGGAAGCTCATCGATAATAAACGGCAAGGCCATTGAAAGATCCAATGCGCCCATCTCATGAGGTAATGGATCAGAATTCATTTCGTCAGGCATAATTCCCTCATCTCTCGCTCGTTACTCGGATCAATAAAGACCTGTTTCATTTCTTAACGACCATCGGCACAGGAAAAGGCCTTTTGTGTTCTGAAAATTCATTTTGTATTATTTTGTATCATAATTGATCAATATTGCAATAAAATGTTTTATTGCATCTTCAATTTTTTGTTTCATAACCAAGAGAAATTTTATAACCTCTTAAAATAATGACAAATAACCGTAACGGCACAGTTGTTGCTGTATGCAGGGTGATTTTAGAAACAAGTTCCGGCCGACACGGCGGGTATAATGGTTTAAAACAGGCTATGATAAACCGTAAAAAGGGTGTAATTAAAACTGTTGAATAATCGAATTATGTGGGAGCGGCTTCCAGCCGCGATATGGCTATTTTCAAGACATCACGCAAGATACTAACTATCGCGGCAAGATGCCGCTCCCACAATGGGTGTAATCAAAACTGTTAGGCAATCGAAACCCAACAGTTTTGATTACACCCCCGTAAAAAGGACACATTACAACAATGCTTGGATTCAGGTATGAAACCCGATGGAAAGTGAAGGATAATTACCGCTGATGGGAATGAAACTTCTGATTATTCACTCGGATGATCTTTTCCGCAGCCGCCTTGTCGAGCGTATGCGTCTTGAGAATCAAAGGGTTTTCGAGACTTCCATCGAGGCTGAGGCCGAAGATATCATTCGGCGGGAGAATCTGGATATAGTACTGTTGGGTGCTATGGGGCCTCATCAGGACCGCCTCACGTTTCTCAAAATGATCCGAAAGGTGCAACCGTTTATCGAGGTGATCTTCCTGACGGCCGTAGAAGATCATTCTTTTGACGGTGCGATAAAAGCAATGCAGTTAGGCGCCTTTGATGATCTTCTGCTGCCCATCGATTTCAATGCGCTGTTCAGCCGCATCCAGGAGGCGTTTAAAAGAAAGAAGGTGCAGATGAAAGTTATGAAAAAAGAAATCGGCAAAGACCGGGAACGACAAGTCGCTGAAAGACCTTCCGAGTCCAGGACTTGATTGGATAACGATAAACATAGAAAAGACGTGGCTGAAAAAAATCATATGCCGGTTTTTGACAAGTTCCGGGATGATTGAATTTAAAACAGATATGTGGAACCCAATATTAAAATAAGGAGAGATATAT
>PNOB01000122.1 GCA_013824585.1 Desulfobacterium sp.
CCGGCGAAAGCTGGAATCCAGTATTTTCAGTTCTTTTCTGGACATCGGCTTTCGCCGGTGTGACGCTTTTTAATCGTTTTGAAATTGGCTCACCGGGATAAAAATATTGCTGCTGAAAGCGAAACCCAACTTGATGGTTGCCTTTTTTCAAGGGGATTGCACGAAGTAAAAAGTTTGCCCGGAGAATCGGTATCTCTTTTCCATCCACATAGGCTTTCCACCCGGGGTGGAAGAGTTCACTAAACACAAGATGTCTATCGTTCCCGAAAAATGTTTCTATCAAGATAAGGAATAGGAATAAGCCTTTGCTTTTTTTGAAGATGAATATATGTAAAAGTCACTTGTGTGTCAATAACCTTGTTCATGCAACATGTAGAGAGGTGTTTGAAAAGTTGAAAACTGGTAGGATTCTTCCAGCGTCCATAGGGAGTCTAGTATTTCTTCAACCTTGGAAAAAGCCGGTTTGTCATTTTCTGATGCTGATTTATTGTTTTTTGTTCTGCAAATCATCCAGGTTTGACAGAAAGTGTTGCAGGGACTGGGATGGGAAATGGGTTTCAAGGTCAAAGAGATACCAGCTCGTGTGATGTAGACCATTTTTCAGGAAATCCTTTGCGGGTATCACCCGGAGAGTCAGTCTACTGAAAAGATCTTTTCGTTCTTTTTGATTCATTTCTTTACTGGAGAACATACTGTCAAAATATTCCCTTATAGGCATGAGTTTTGGACTGTTTGTATAGTCAAAATCCATAATTTTATCTTTAAATGCCGCAAAAGCATGAAAGCGAAATTTCCCTGGCGGAGCACTTCGGTTGTAAACAATCCTTGTTTTATACATAGTGATGGTTGGCCTCTGTACGCCAAAATCAACTGTTTTAGAGGATTTACTGGGCATCAGTTTGTCATGGTCTTTATCAAAAATAAAAATTACTTTCACATTGGTTACATCCAGGCCATCTGTGCTGGCCTTGTTCAGCAGGGAATAGATATTCTCATAGCATTTCAAACTGTTATATGCATCACTGAAAAACAGCTTTCGAAAAAGATTCAGATATTGCTTTTCCTGGTCTATGGTATTGGATTGTTTTTCTGACAAACTGTCTGAGGCGGCCTTGTTGTCGGCTTGTGTTGATTTTACAGAAAATATCAAGCATAGAGACAGGAGTATAAAAAAACCGATAAAAAATTTTTGGATGCACGTATGTTTTTTCTGATCAGGAATCATATTCTCTTCGCGTTTTCAGATTATTGGGTTTTGGCCAGCCGAACTCCAATATAAAAATTCACATAATCGGGCAGATGTTTTGTCCGGTTTGCACTGCGGCATCGCCTTGCATAGCTGCTCATTCCTCCACCCCGGGAAATTTTGGAATAGCCGGTTTCGGGCCCGGTCGGGTCGATGATGGGTTCAGTTGGATATTCTCCATACCAGTCCTGGCACCATTCATACACATTGCCGTGCATGTCAAACAATCCAAACGGGTTTGCCGGAAAGCTTCCCACAGGAATGGTTCGGTTACGGTTGATTCCTTTTGGAGAGCCGGGTATGGAATGATTTCCATTATAATTCGCCTGGTCTGTGGATATGAATTTTCCAAAATAAAATGGTGTGTCTGTATTGGCGCGGCACGCATATTCCCATTCCGCTTCCGTGGGCAACCTGTATTTTGTCGTATGCTCCAGTTGGTTGAGTTTCTGGATGAAAGCCATGGCATCATGCCAGGAGATAGAATCCACGGGACATTTCGGACATCCAATGAATTTAGAAGGGTTATCACCCATGATTTTATTCCACTGCTCCTGCGTAACCTCTGTTGTCTGAATATAGAACGATCTGGTAATGGTTACTTTGTGCTGATTTTCATTGTCTGATCTTTGAAATTCATCTTCCGGGCTGCCCATGATAAATGATCCCGGCGGAATCAGCACAAAATCCATGCCCTGGCTGTTTGTAATCTGTTGAGGCATGCTATGAGCCAGGGAGGATCGGATACAACAAACCAGAACGAACAGGGAAAGGATTACAAAAAAACCATACGGATTGCTGATCTGCTGATCCTGCTTGTCATATCGTGTACACATTTATCTGCTTACTCTTTTTGGGCCTGTGTGGGCTGGATCTGAATAACGGCTGCATTCTGATTATTCAAATAGGTATTTCCAAGCATTCTCATTTCTTCCCGTGTAATGGCCTGATAGTCTGAGAGCATGGTCCGGCTCCATTCCAGTTGCTGCGGATGATTTTTCAGATCTATCAGTACACTGTTCAGCCAGTATCGGTTTGTTCTTTGAAAATCTTTTATACTGGTAATGATGGGATCAAGCGCTCGTCTGAGTTCATCATCGGTGATTCCTTTTTCTGCTATATCCGCTGCAATTTTTTTAATTTCAGATTCAACCCGCATTTCTTCATCCGGATGGATCTGGGCGACGGCCTGAAACAAACCATATCCTTTATAGGCACGGCTGGAATGATTATATGCATAGGTTGAATAGGAAGCACCAAGCTTTTCCCGGATAATGATGCGCATTCTTTCTGAAAAAATTTCTCCCAGAACAGATAAACGTCTTGTGTTGGATATATTCCAGAAATCGGTCGTAGGGTAAGCAACTGTAACGATTCCTTTGTTAATTTTTGTCGGAACCTCGATCTTATGAGTTTTGGCGATCGGAAACACGGGCAAGGAAGAGGATATGCCATCGCTTAACAGCTCTTTTCGGGATGGAAGGCTGCCAAAGTATTGTGCTGTCAGCTCGATCACTTCCTGTGGATCAAAATCACCGACAACCGAAATTTCAAGGGGGCTGTTCTGAAGGGAATCCAGAATCCATGATTGAATATCGGAGAGCGAAATCTGTTTCAGCGCCTCAATCCTGGGAAGCCCGAACCGGTGGTCTCCGCCTGCCAGAAAACGCTTTCCGGACAGTTCCATCCCGCCTTCAGGGGTATGTTCCAGTGTCTTATAGATTTGTACAAACCGTTCCATGGATAGCTTGTAGGAATCTTTATCAAATCCCATATCCATTACATAGGCATACATCAGTTGAAATAATAGCCGGATTTCATCCGAAACACTGCTCCCCATCAGTACAAATCTGTTTTCTTCAATGTTCATCTGAATCCGGGTGTTTTTTCCTGCCAGGGCTTTTTCAAGATCATCTTTTGGTAATCGGCTCAACCCGCTGCCGTTCACTACAGCCTCTCCCAGAATGGATACTCCTTGGGTCTTTTCTGTTTCGCTGTATCGTCCTTTTCCAAAGGACAGAGACAGAAGGATTTCATTTGCCTTGAAATCTGTTTTTTTAAGGTTCAGTCGTACATTGTTCTGGAAGTCAATGCAGATAATCCCCAGATCCTGGAACTTGTTTTGACTGATAATTTTACCCTTTTCAGCAGGATCATCCAGATAGGGAAAGACAATCTTTTTTTCTTCAACCGGTTTGGGTACTTCGGTCAGATGGCTGGTTTGAAAAACATGTAAAATTTTATCTTCTGCTTTGGCCTCAATCACTGCATTTCCGGTGATACTGATGAGTCTGCTGTCCGGCTCCCATGTTTTTTGAAAGGCCTTATGAACCTGGTTGGTTGTCAGCGATTGGATGACAGGAGAAAATAATTCTTTTTCCTGGTCCGGTGATTGAAATACCCGGTCATTGTTTATATTGTGGATCACCAGATAGGACAGTTTTTGACTATCTCTGGTTTTTGTGCCTTTAACTTCTTTGTCCAGGGAGGATAAGTAGTCCTTTTTTACACGGCTCAGTTCCGATTCTGTAAATTTGTATTGAACGGCTGTCCGGAGGGTCTTTTCCAGCAGAGTCAGGGTTTCTTCCCAGTTTTCCGGACTGCATTGTGCAGAGATATCCGCATATTGAATCTCATGAAATGTAATTCCTGAGTTTGCAGATGCTTCCGTAAATGGTGTATCGGATTTTCGCACCATGGTGTCAAGGCGGTTTTGGACAATCTGAAATCCCAGGTAGTCGATCAGCAGTCGTTTCTGAAGTTCAAAGGAATCCGGCTCTTCCAAAATTTTTTTAACATATCCGATACTCACGGTAGTATTTCCGGTTTCTTTTTCATAATGATAAAATGGTTTGATCCCAAGATGGCTGATTTTACCGAAGGGGGGGATATAGCCTTGTCCCTTTCTTGGCTTGAATGCTGAGAATTTTTCATGGATGAGGGACTCCGCCAGTTCGGTTTTAAAATCACCCACCATAACAATCGTTATATTCTCAGGTCTGTACCAGGTATCATAAAATTTTTTCAGACTTTCCCTTGTGGTTTCAAGAATTGTTTTTTCCGTTCCAATGGGCAGACGTTTTGAGATTCTGGCATCCGGGAGCTCAAATTCAAGTGAAGCCTTGTAAGTCCGATAGTCGGCTGAGTCTCTTGTGCGTTTTTCAGCCAGGATTACTTTTTTTTCTTTTTCAACTTCCGGATGCAGCAGAAGGGCTCCTTCTGCATAGTCCTGAAAAACCAGCAGCCCCTTTTCCAGACTTTCTTTTTTACTGTCAGGCAGAAGAACGTCATATACAGTTTCGTAAAATCCGGTATGGGCGTTGGCGTCATTACCAAACTGCATGCCGATGCTTTGAAAAAATTTTACGAGTTCTCCGGGTGGAAAATGTGTGGTGCCATTGAAAAGCATGTGTTCAAGAAAATGAGCGGTTCCGAGCTCCTGCTCCTCTTCATACATGGATCCGACCTGGATATTCAGGTGCATGCTTACCCGGTCCTTTGGTTCCTGGTTTTTCATGAGCACATACCGCAGTCCGTTAGGCAGGCGCCCATAATGTATCGCCGGATCCGGATCAAGATCACTCTTTTCATGAGGCCAGACAGACAGTGAGTGCTGTTCTTCCGTTTGCGCATATGCGGTGGTATGCGACAACAGAAAGTATGATTGGCCAATATGATTCTGTAACCCAAAAGGAAAGAAAAATATTTGTATCGTCAGGAGACAAAACAGGCTGATTTTTCGGATCATTATAATACTCCTTACCTCATTCTTATTCGAAAAATGTTCGATCAGTTTGCTGTATTACCATCAATCTAAAAGGCTATCAACAGAAAGAACCGGTGTGATCGCAATAATTTGAGAAGGCACTGAAGTGTGATGAAAATAATTCAAAGGGGTTTTGACAGTTAACGGTTCAACTGTTAAGATCAGCTCCGTTCAAACATATCGGTCTTGAAATAAAATTTCAAAACAATCGATAATTAAGGAGAAAATCATGCGTATTCCTTTTTTATACCGTATTTTAAAATCCCCCTTTGATGAAGGGTTGCAGGAGCATACAGAAAAAGTTAAAGAGTGTGCCTGGGCTTTTCAACAGGCAATGGAGAGTCTGATTTCTGGTAACGGATTATCCTTTGAGAATCATAAACAGGAAGTTATCCGGATCAAAAGTGAATCAGATGCCATAACGAGAAGAATCAGAGGGCATTTGCCCGGTCTGGGATTATTATCCATGAATAAGTATCAGCTTTTGATGTATCTGAAAGAAGAGGATAAAATTCTGGATGCAATTGACCGCATTCTTGGTTTATTGGCGGGGAACAGCAGTACGAAAATTCCAGATATGATGAAAAAGGACATCTACTTGTTGGTTGACACTGCTATTGAACTGGTTGAGGAGTTGAGCAACCTGGTGATTGAATCCGGAAAGTATTTGAAATCCTATTCAGAAAAGCAGCGAAACAATATCAAAAAGTGTGCAAATCTTCTCAGGCAGAAGAAACAGGAAGCCACTCAGATTGAAAATTCTCTGATTCGAAAAGCCTTTGCCCTTGAAACAGATCCGGTCAGCATTTTTTTGATGGCAAAGCTTATCGAGTCAATCAGCTCCATTTCATTGTATGCGGAGCATGCCGGAGATATGATGCAGGCCATGTTGTCCTGATGCGGCTATTTTTTTAAAAACCACCATATATACAGGCCAAGCGCTACCCATAAACCAATGGCCGAGATGTACCCAATCCAGTTAATGGGTTTTTTTGCAAGTCCATATTTTCCCACATCTTGAACCTTCTGATTACAGGAAGGACATTTTGTCGCGTTTAATGGAAGCCTTGTGAAGCATTCAGGGCATCTTTTAAAACCTGAGTCGATCGACTTGTGATTCGGTCTGCCCGTTTTTTTCATTATCGCCACATCCTCTTTTACAAGGGGAAAAAAAAGATCTGACCCCCTGAATGAGCCCGGGGCTAGATATTATCGATAGTTTTCTTCAACAATGATTTCGCTCGAAGCCTTCATTTTTGTCAGCCAGGAATCAAAGGTTTCCCTTTTTTTGCTCGTGGAAAGCTTGGTTACGATTTTTTCCTTTTCTTTTTGGAAATCATCCGGATTTGGTTTTTTTCGATCAATGAACTCAATTACAAAATATTTCCCTGCTCCCTGGATCACTTTTTCAGGGCACTGTTTTTTACTTGAAAGCAGGAAAGACGCATCACTCAGCTCCTTTTCAGCACCGATCTGAGGAACCGGGTCATTCCGTTTGAAAAAACCGGTTGTTATGACCTTCAAACCTTTTTTTGTGCTCTCCTGTGCCAGTTTGTTCTCCTTGCCAAGTGACTTTAAAAAGGTTTCCGCTTCTGTAGATGCTTTCTGGTCTTTCAGTTTCTGAACCAGATTGGTTTTTACTTTTTCCGACACAGTTTCAAATTCGGCAACTTGCTGGGGGATTTTTCCTGCAACCTGGAGGAGATAATAGTTGCCTTCCAGTTCTAAGACATCGCTGATTTCCGTTTCCGGCAGATCAAAGGCTGCGGACGCAAATTTTTCACGATCCCCCACATCTGCCGGGCCCTGGTTTTTTGTGAAAAAGTCTGTTTCAATGACTTTCAGGTTTCTGGATTCCGCCTCTTTCGACAGATCATCCCCATCCAGCAAAGCATCAAAAAAGGACTCTGCCTCATCATAGGCAATATTTCTGGCTTTTTCTTCGATAATACTCTGACGAATTTCCGTTTCCACCGCTGCCATTGTTTTGGTCGCGGCTGGATAAACATTTTCAACCTTGATGATATGCCATCCGAATTGCGTTTGAACCGGATCACTGATTTCTCCGGGATTCATGGAAAAGGCTTTATCGGAAAAGGGTTTGACCATGGCTTCTTTTACAAATTTACCCAGATATCCGCCTTTGTCTTTTGTGGAATCCTGGGAATATTTTTTGGCCAGCTCTGAAAAATCCTTTTTCCCTTCTTTAGCCTCTTTTGCAATCCGGTCCGCTTCTGTTTTTGTTTCTTCAACCTTTTCTGGCGGTGCCTTTTCATCCAACCGGATGAGGATATGACGGGCTTCTACTGTTTTTTCAACAGAATAGGCAGCCTGGTTGTTGTCATAGTATTCCTGAATCTCATCATTGGTAACCTGAATATCGCTTTTATAGGCTTCCGGTGAAAACCGTAGATACTTTACTTTTATTTTGGGTTCTGTTTTATAGTCGTTTTTATTTTGTTCAAAATAGGCCTTGACCTCTTCTACTGTTGGCTCAATACTGGCATAGGTTTCTGGTTCAAACTGGACAACGTTGATATTCACGAGGGCATTTTCCCAGTCATACCATTCTTTTGCTTCCTCTTCTGACACGAGGATATTGCTGGTGATGAATTGCTGAAGTTTTTGTGCAAGCATCTGATCCCGCTGATCTTTTTCAAACTGCTCTGGAGAAGTGCCGACCCGTTTCAGCATTTTTTCGTATATCACGGAGCTGAAAGAGTCATTTTCCTTAAAAAATTGCATGTCCTGAATCGTTCGGGTCAGTTCTTCGTCTGAAACAATCAGGTTCAGCTTTTTGGCTTCCTGAAGGATCAATGTCCTTGTGATGAGCTGATCCATGGCCTGTTGTTTCAGATTCATCATTTTAAGGATTTCATCATTCAGGTTGCTTCCAAACTGTTGCCGGACTCTTTGAAGCAGGTTGTTGTAAGTTTCCCGATAATCGTCAATGGATATGGGCTGTTCATTCACTGTTGCCACTTTGGAGCCTTTCTGGGTCTCATATGATCCGAACGCCATGAAGATAAAAGCAACAACAACTGCAAGGAGCAGTATTTTAATAACCCATGAAGACGCATTATCCCGCATAGCCTGAAGCATATTTTTTCCTTTTCATATCTCTTAGGTTGATCGTGTTCTTAATTCAAATTCCGGTACAGACGGATCATAATCTCCATTGAAAACGCTAAATTCATATTTTTTATCGAAGGGTTTGTCAACAATGACTTGTTCCCTTTTGAAAAAACCGGAGATATCCTCTTTCCATATCATGAAAAAGAAAATCGCATAATATAAAAAAATCAGGCAGAATTTAGGTGTTGACACCCTCACTTTGTTTTTGATAATCATCCTCATTCGTGGGGTTGTAGCTCAGTTGGGAGAGCGCATGACTGGCAGTCATGAGGTCAGGGGTTCGATCCCCCTCAGCTCCACCACGATTCTCAATACCATTCAAGTGCCAGGTTCTTTGCCTTTATTTTTATTGGGGCACTGAACGGTTGATTCGGCTCCTCATCAGCAATCACTGCTTTTTAATGATCTTTTTCAAATCCGGATCAAGTAGTTTCCATAGGTGAGAGTGGCTTTCTACTAAACGCGCGATATCACCAATGTCTTTGAATTTCTTGCTTTGTCTTCTTTCCGTATCCCGCCATGCTTTGATTTTACCACGCAATGTATCTTCCAGTGATGCGACTCGCATAAGAATACCGTGTATGTCTGCTGGAACTGACCGGCTTGGGAAGTCTGCGTAGAAATCTTCTGTACTCAATTGAATACTGACCTTCGAGCACCCTCGAAAATTGATTGACCATGGAAAACGTTCCGATCTGAATCCAGCCTCCTCGAGAAGTTTTGTAGCAAGGTCTACTGATTCTGCGGCAACAACAAAATCAACATCTTGAGTGACCATGGCTTCAGCCGCCCAATGATTAACAGCTACGCCTCCGATTGCGCACCATGAAAGGTCTGCCCTCTCGAGACAATCGACCAAACGCATAACATCGTCTGTGCCACCTGCCGTCTGCCAGTCATAGAATTGTTTTGGGGTCATGTCGTGATCCTTGATTATGTTTTCTTCATTCAAATGAACGCTCGGTATCATCTGGACCAAAATCAGCCAAGCTTTTGAGATCAGTGTGCGTTTTTTGGTTTTGGTGCCAAGTACTTTTCATAACAATCATGGCCATGGTGTTTAGTCAATATGAAAATCGGAAAATGGGATATGAAACTCATGAATTCATTGGGTTATTAGATCTGTTTGGAAAACAGGATAACCGAAATGGAATGTTCATGGAGTACAAACTGTCCGATGTGATGATGTGTAGCATTGCTTTTTATGAAAATTATGACCAGAATGACAATCGCGATGGCAGAGATCGGATTGAATGAATATGAAACTCATTATAAAACCAGTGGCCGGACATAATCCGTCATACAGCGTCAATAGCATGAATCCCGGCATCCCTGAATATGCTTGTGCCGGGTATTGTCCTGTATGCAGGGAAACCCATTTTCTGGAACAGGGAGAGGCACGTCAGCATTGTTTTGGGTTAATGAAAACCTTTGAGCAGAAAGGCCGGATCGATTTTCATGTTCCGGAGGAACGGGCAGACCATCGATTATCATTGGATTATCTTTTCGGCGAGGCCAGGGGTCAGATGTTCGGTGTACTGGAATGTAAAGATTCTGCGGGTGAAGTTTTGATCCTGAAGGCATTTTCCGGTCAGTACAACGGCATCTGGAATATAGAGGGCTGGGCGCCGCCGCTTTTGGATGTAGAACGTTTTGATTCGCTGGTATTTGACATTGATCGGCAGATCAAGGAGCTGGGAAACCGGATTGCCTGGCTGGCAAAAGGGGAGGAACGGCAGCGGCTCATGGGTCAGCGGAAAAAGTTGTCCCAGGGTCTGATGAAAGAGATCCATGCTCTTTACCATGTCTGCAATTTCCGATCGGAAGTGAAATCGCTTTTCGATTTTTTTCCAAACGGGATTCCGACCGGTGCCGGAGATTGCTGTGCTCCCAAGCTGCTGAATGAGGCAGCAAAGAGAAATCTGATCCCCGTGAGTCTTGCGGAATTTTACTGGGGCAGGCCAAATCGTTCCGGAACCCGTGAGCATGGATGTTTTTATGCTGCCTGCGCGGAAAAGTGCCGGCCTATTCTCGGGTACATTCTGTGCGGGGTCACCTAAAAATGGATCAGAAGAAACTTGATATGGAGATTGTTTATCAGGATTCCAAGATTGTGGTGGTCAACAAACCCGGAGGACTCCTGTCGGTTCCAGGCCGGGGACCGGATAAGCAGGACTGTGTTGTCTCCCGGTTGCGTCAGGCGTTTCCCATGTGCATTCCCCAGCCATCTGTACATCGATTGGATATGGACACATCCGGGTTGATGGTTCTGGCATTGACAACAGATGCCCAGCAGCATCTTTCCCGGCAGTTTCAGAACCGTATGGTAAAAAAATGGTATCTGGCTTTGCTGGACGGTGTCATTGAAAAAGAAGAAGGGGAAATCCAACTGCCTTTTCGGCTGGATATTGCCAACAGGCCGCATCAGATCTATGATCCTGTCCATGGTAAGTTGGGAATCACCCTCTGGCAGAAGGAATCAGTTGAGAACCAGCAGACCCGGATCCGGTTTACCCCAATCACCGGACGGACTCATCAGCTCAGGGTTCATGCATCTCATCCCCTGGGACTGGGCTGTCCCATTGTGGGTGACCGGCTCTATGGTCGTGGTAAACCCGGAGATTGTCTGCTGCTTCATGCTTCTTTTTTGAGTTTTGAACATCCGGAAAGTCATGAAATTCTTTGTTTTGAATCTCTCCCGTTGTTCTGAAGAAATATCAAATCAGGAAAAAAAAGACAATTTTAAAGATGGAACAATTACGGAAGGGAGGAAAACCGTTGTTGCTTTATTAATGCTGCTTTATATTACGGTTGACCGTGTCAATGATGGTTTTGATTGAGGACGGCTTTGTCAGAACCGCATCAAAAATTTTTTTGTCAATCAGCCATGGGGTTCCGGAAAGGCCCACAACCGGGGTGAGTCGTTTTTTGGATTGCCGGATATGCTTGATGACATCATTCCCATCCAGACCGGGCATTCGGATATCCGTGATCACCATATCATAATTGGATTCGTCAAATTTTCGGATTCCCTCAAGGCCGTCCAGAGCAGTTTCAACATGATACCCATATTTGGACAGGACTTTGGCCAGCAGTGTGCCGATGGCTTGTTCATCATCAATGACCAGGATATTGTACATGGCTTTGATTCCTCAAGGATTTTTTATCAAATCGCATTCCGTTTATTCAGTGTAGCATACGAATAATTGATTCAATCTGGTTTGTCAACAATATATTGTGGGAAATAATTAAAAACCTACTCTATATGGTGTATTCTTTTTTTCGGCTGGATTATGTACCGGAAAAAGCAGATGGCACGGAATAAATCCATTTCACAAGGTGGTTTTTCTGCGTAAGGATGCAACCATCAAAGGAAAAAGATTTTTTTTCATGTATACCGGCCTGATATATCTGCCATTTTTTTTATTCAAATCATCAAAAAACTCTACATATTGAATTTTCTAATTGACACATAACAATAT
>PNOB01000123.1 GCA_013824585.1 Desulfobacterium sp.
GAAACCGTAAGGAGGGTTCCATCCTTTCCGTAATAGAAAATCCTGATCAAAAAACAGTAATTTTAACAAACTGCCCTTCCTGTATTCAAGGTCTTGGAAGGCATTCAGGTCATCATATCCATCCACGGCATATTGCCCATGAACTGGCCCTTCAAGTAGGAGGAGAAAAATGGGAAAATGAGCTTCGAATATTATCCAAAAAAGCTGAGGTCATTCAATTTTAAAATCATCTATGCAACCCGGAAATCCACAAAAAATTATTATCATTTGCGGGCCGACAGGGATTGGCAAGACATCGACAGCCATTCAGCTTTCCCAGGAGTTTTCAGGAGAGATTATCAGTGCCGATTCCATGCAGATATACCGGGAAATGGATATTGGAACAGCCAAGCCGACGCAAACGGATCAGGAACTGGTTCCCCACCATATGATCAATGTTGTCCATCCGGATGAACCGTTTGATGCCGCCACTTTCATAAAAAAAGCTGATTCCGTCATCCGCTCTCTTATACAACGTAACCGTTTGCCTTTTATCGTAGGAGGAACCGGGCTGTATATCAAAGCCCTGATCCACGGTCTATTCAGGACAAGACCGGCAGATAAGGAAGTAATGAGCCGTTTCAGAAATAAATCAGACCAATTCGGATCAGAGACCCTTCATAAACAGCTTAAGGAATGTGACCCGCAGGCTGCTGCAAGAATCCATCCCAATGATGCTTTTCGAATCATCAGGGCTCTTGAAATATTTGAAGCAACCGGGAAACCGATCTCCACTTATCATGACCTGCACCGGTTTTCAGAGAAAAAGTATCATGCGCTGAAAATTGGTCTTTCATGCGAGCGTGAAGCGCTTTATGCCCTCATCAACCAGCGTGTGGATATCATGCTGGATCAGGGGCTTCTTGGGGAAGTCGAACAATTGCTCAACAAGGGGTACCCGGCAGACCTGAAATCCATGCAGTCCCTCGGCTACCGGCACATGACAGCCTATCTCACCGGAAAAATCACATGGGATGAAGCAGTGAACACCATGAAACGGGATACCAGACGGTATGCAAAACGCCAGATGACCTGGTTTAAAGCTGATCCTGAAATCAAATGGTATGCAAAAGACCGGATTGAAGAAATCCGGAAAGAAATCCGGTCTTTTCTTTTGTAACTTTTGATAAGAAACTGATGATTTTTTTCACTCCGTGTGATACAATTACAGCACCCATCGCAGGAAAGAATTCAATATATATAGACGTTATCTCCTCAAAAAAGGGAATATCAAAATGATACGATTCATTTTCTCCTTTCTTTTCGTGTTCTTGGTAATGGAAGGACACTTTCGGATTGTTCACGGCGCCATACCGGCTGTCCAGCGCAATGCCTTGATTGATCTATATAGCCATACAGGAGGAACAAACTGGACAGACCGTTCAAACTGGCTGGGAGATACCGGAACCGAGAATACGTGGCATGGCATCACCTGTGACAGCGGGAATAACTATGTTACTGAAATCGATTTAAGCACCAACAACCTCTCCGGCGAGATCCCTGATTCCATCGGAGACCTGGCAGACCTGACTGTGCTGAAACTGTATGGCAATGCCATTACCGGTTCTATCCCGATCTCGATTCATTCATTAACCGATTTGACCTTTCTGGCATTTTCGGACAATCAGCTATCCGGATCAATTCCAACTGGAATCGGCACTCTTTTAAACCTGACTTACCTTTCTTTGTCCAATAATCGTCTATCCGGCAGCATCCCTTCCGGTATCAGCAGCCTGACCGGTCTGACCGACCTATGGCTGGACAGCAATCAACTTGGCGGCAGCATCCCGACCGATATCGGGAACCTGACCTCTCTGAGAAGCCTGGCTTTGTCCGGCAATCAGTTGAATGATGAAATCCCGATTTCAATTGGAAGCCTGGCCAGCCTTCAATACCTTTCCTTGGATAACAATGAACTTACCGGAGGAGTTCCTGCTGAGATCGGCGATCTTACGGGGTTGACCTACCTGTCTTTGTCAAACAATCAACTGACCGGAACCATTCCCAGTGATATCGGCAACCTTGATAATCTGACCATCCTGTTGATTTCAAACAACCGGTTACAAGGGCAAATACCTGAAGAAATAAGGCTGTTGATCAACCTCATTGATGACAGAAGCGACTTTCGATACAATAACTTCTCAACAACCGTGTCAGATGAGCTGCAAACATTCTTAACCCAGAAGCAGACAGGGGGAGACTGGGAGACCTCCCAAGGTTCTTCCGGTAATGGAACTTCAACTCCATTGACTCAGGATGATGACAGCAGTTGCTTCCTTCGCTCGATGTACTGATCGACGGAATGGGAAAATACCCTTGGTTTTTAATCACTTTTGTTGATTTGATTTGCCCTGAGCTGACCGCAGGCTGCTGAAATATCCTGTCCTTTGCTGTGTCGAATAATGGCAGTATATCCAGCATCATGAAGCTTTTGCAGAAAATGATCAATCACCTGATCATCCGGTCTTTTCAACTCACTTTCCGGATGTTCATTAAACGGGATCAGATTGATTTTTGATTTTACAGGTCTCAGCAATCGAATAAGCCGATCTGCATCATCAGGGGAATCATTGACACCTTGAATCAATATGTATTCAAAAGTAATTTTTTCCCGGGGAGCAAGAGGATATTTTTGGCATGCCTTGATCAAATCTTCGATGGGATATTTTCGATTTATGGGCATCAGCATGCTTCTGGTATTGTTATCTGCAGCATTTAATGATATAGCCAGATTAACATCTGTATCTCGACCCAAAGCCGAAAATTGATGGATAAGTCCTGCTGTGGAGATCGTAATCTTCCTTGCGGATATTTTCAGCCCATGATCACCATCCCTCATCGTATCAAGGGCTTTAATGACATTGGCATAATTTGCAAGAGGTTCGCCCATTCCCATCAGCACGATGTTTTTTAACTGCTCTGGATGATTCAGGGTATTTTTCACATCCCTCACTTGAGCAAGGATTTCTCCTGCTGTGAGGTTACGAATAAAACCACCTCTTGCCGTAAGGCAGAATTTACAATTTTGGGCGCAGCCGATCTGAGTCGAAATGCAAAGTGTTTGATGATTTTTTTCGGGAATCAGAACTGTTTCAATATGGTTCCCATCCTTTAACTGAAACAGATATTTTTTCGAGCCATCAACCGATTGTTCTATTTTAATGGTATGAAGGCGTTCAATGGAAAAATGGGAAAATAACAACTCTCGAGTCGTTTTCCCGATATCGGTCATGTTATCAAAGGTGTCAACCTGACGGAGGTAAATCCATTTAAAAATCTGACCTGCGCGAAAAGATTGAATTCCATTATCATGCAGCCATATTACCAATTCATTTTTCGTCAGGTCTTTAATATCGTTCTTGATAATCAATTCTGCTCACTTTCTGATAAATATTATTTTGCTTGACATACCATTTGTGAAATATTAATTTCAACAGTTTAGTTTTAATCTGTAAGATATAGATATACAAGGTATCTGAATGTTTGATAATTTGAGTGAAAAGCTTAATACTGTCTTTAAAAATCTAAAAGGACAGGGTAAGCTCAATGAAAAAAATATAGAATCCGGATTGAAAGAAGTCCGCATGGCTCTTCTGGAGGCGGATGTCCATTATAAAGTTGTAAAGACTTTTATTGAAGACATCAAGGGGAGAGCTTTGGGAACGGAGGTTCTATCCAGCCTCACGCCAGGCCAGCAGTTTATTAAAATCGTCAATGAAGAACTTACCGCACTGATGGGATCGGAACATGAAGGTTTATCACTTTCCGGTTCCAAACCTGTTGCAATTATGCTGGTAGGTTTGCAGGGATCTGGAAAAACAACAACTGCTGGAAAGCTTTCCGTTTTTTTACGGAATAGTGGAAGAAAACCGTACCTTGTTCCAGCAGATGTTTACAGGCCGGCTGCTATAGAACAATTGACAAAACTGGGCGAACAACTGTCCATACCGGTGTTTCCATCAACAACCGACATGAATCCGGTTGACATCTGCCACCATGCCACAAATGCAGCAAGATTGGCAGGTTGTGATACCCTGATACTGGATACAGCCGGCAGGCTTCACATTGATGAAAAATTGATGGATGAGCTTGGTCGAATCAAAGAGACGACAAGCCCATCCGATATCCTGCTCGTTGCCGATGCCATGACGGGTCAGGATGCGGTAAATATCGCCAAATCATTTGATGACCGCCTTAATATCGGTGGTGTTATATTAACCAAGATGGATGGCGATGCCCGAGGCGGAGCTGCGCTATCTATCAAGGCTGTGACAGGTAAACCTGTAAAATTTGTAGGCGTTGGTGAAAAGCTTAAAGATCTTGAGCCGTTTCATCCGGATCGAATGTCTTCAAGAATTTTGGGAATGGGGGATGTTCTCACCCTGATTGAAAAAGCCCAGGATATGGTGGATGAAAAAAAGGCGATTGAACTTGAAAAAAAGCTGAAAAAAAATCAATTTTCCCTTGAAGATTTTAAAGACCAGATGGTCCAGATTCGAAAAATGGGTTCCATTAAAGACCTGCTCAAAATGATACCCGGTGTTGCAAACAATAAACAATTTAAAAAGCTGGATGTGGATGAAAGGGAATTTGTTCGAATTGAGGCCATCATTAATTCCATGACCCCCCAAGAGCGGGAGCGGCATACCATTATCAATGGCAGCAGACGAAAACGTATCGCAACAGGCAGTGGAACCCAAGTTCAGGACGTAAACAAGCTTTTAAAAAATTATGCGCAGATGATTAAAATGATTAAAAAGTTAAATACAGGCGGCATGCGGTCTCTTGGCCGGGGCATGCTTCCATTCTAAAAGGAGAAAAATTCAAATGGCAGTTAAAATCAGATTGGCCAGACACGGTGCAAAGAAAAAACCTTTTTACAGAATCGTTGTGACAGATAGTGAGTCACCCAGAGATGGACGATTTACGGAAATCGTAGGCACATATAACCCATTGATAAGTCCAGCAGAAGTTAACTTAAAGGAAGACCGTATAAAATATTGGGTCGCTCAGGGTGCCATTCCGACAGATACAGTAAAAAACTTAATTAAAACAAAGAGTGTTGCTGCAAAAACAGTATAAAATTGGATACTCCTAATTACTCAACCGCCAACGAAGGAGATGAGCTATGAAAGATCTGATCGAGTATATTGCACAGGCACTTGTTGATAACCCTCAGGAGGTCCGGGTTTCAGAGGTTGAAGGTAATCAGACTTCGGTACTGGAGCTGAAAGTGGCAAAAGAGGACTTAGGGAAGGTAATCGGGAAACAGGGCAGAACGGCTCGTGCCATGCGAACAATTTTAAGTGCCGCGTCTGCCAAGGTTAAAAAGCGGACGGTACTGGAAATTATCGAATGACCGAATGACCAAAGATAATCTTTTGTCCGTGGGTAAAATTACAGGCGTGCATGGAATCCGAGGCGCCCTCAAGCTATACCCTTATGTAGAATCCCTATCAATCTTCAAATCCGGTCACCGAGTTGTATTGCGAGATCCAGACGGTAAAGAGGAAAGCTACGTAATACAGGAGGGACATCCCTATAAAAATATCCTTCGGTTGCATCTTGATAGAATCGATAATCGTGATGCTGCCGAGAGTCTGATCGGGTCTGAGATTTTTATCGAGAAATCCCTTTTGCCTGATCTGGAAGCAAATGAACATTACTGGTTTGATATCATTGGTTTAGAAGTTTTTCAGACAGATGGTGTTCCCTTGGGCAAGGTCGTATCGATTATTCAAACCAAAAGCAATGACGTTTATGTGGTTAAGGATTCAGATAATGAAAAACTGATTCCGGCATTACAATCTGTTGTAGTGGAAATCGATTTACAGAACAACCGGATGATTGTTGATCTCCCGGAGGGTCTTTAGAGACAGGAATTGAAAGAAAGTAATGGTGCCCAAAAAATGAAATTTTCAATCCTGACGATCTTTCCTGAAATGATCCATCCGTTTCTGCAACACGGTATCATTCGTCTGGCTATTGAACGTGCGCAGATATCGATTTCAAGTATCGATATTCGAGATTTTGCCAATGGAAGGCACCGCGTTACAGATGACAGACCTTATGGGGGAGGGTGCGGAATGGTAATGAAGCCCGAGCCCCTTAACGGAGCGATCCAATGGGCAAAAGAAAAATCCCCGGAATCGAAAATCATCCTGCTTTCTCCTCAGGGAAGACCGTTTGATCAAAAAATGGCCCGTGAATTGGCAGGCGGAAAAGGGCTTATCCTGATCTGCGGACGCTATGAAGGGGTGGATGAAAGAATTTGCAATGATTTCATCGATGACGAGATTTCAATCGGTGATTTTATCATGACCGGCGGTGAGCTGGCAGCTCTGATCATCATTGATACGGTTACCAGACTGATTCCCGGAATTCTTGGCGGAGAAGAGTCTGCGGAAAAAGATTCTTTTGAAAATGGATTGCTGGAGCATGCTCAGTATACAAGACCCAGAATTTTCAACGGGGAGGAGGTTCCGGATGTTTTGTTATCCGGTAATCATAAGGAGATTGATCAATGGCGGCTTGAATCGTCTCTGATGAGAACCTTGCTAAAAAGACCTGATCTTTTACGGAAGAAGCCCCTGACTGATCATGAAGCAAATATCCTCAAAAAATGGGGCCGTGAAATTGACAACATCCTCCAATCCTGAACTGTACGTTGCACTGGTGCATTATCCAGTGGTCAATAAAAATGGTGAAATCGTAACATCCGCTGTTACAAATCTTGACCTTCACGATATTGCAAGAGCTTCCAAAACTTATGGTATCAGACAATTTTACGTCATAACCCCTTTGACGGATCAAAAAGAACTTACCCAAAAAATTCTGTCTCACTGGATCACAGGAAGCGGGGCTGCCTATAACCATATCCGGGGAGATGCCCTTGAAATTGTCAGAATCAGGGATACCATCCAAAACGTTCTGGATGAGATAGAAATCAAAAGTGGAAGGCCGGCAAAAACAGTTGTAACCAGCGCCAAAAAAAATGCCCGCTCTATTGGTTTTCAAGCCCTCAGAAAAAAGCTGGAATCCAATCTTCCCTATTTGCTTTTGTTTGGAACCGCCTGGGGGCTTGCCGCAGAAATTGTGGAGAAAGCGGATTATATTCTTGAACCGATCATGGCTGATTCAGACTATAACCATCTCTCGGTTCGATCTGCCGTATCCATCATTCTGGATCGTCTGATTTATGATGAACCTATTTCTTTATAAATTCTTCTGGACATTGTCTCAAAAATGGAATAAGAAAGGCAGGTTTGAGTATATATGGTATTCAACATCAGCCCGGCTAAAATAACAGAACACCGGCAGATGAATAATCTTGGGGGATAATATGCAGATTATAGAAAAAATTGAAAAAGAGCAGATTCGTCTTGACTACCCTGAATTTACGTCAGGAGATACGGTTACCGTTTACGTTAAAATCAAAGAAGGGGAAAAAGAACGTATCCAGGCTTTCCAGGGTGTTGTCATCAGCAGACGCAAGGGAACAACAGCATCTTTCACGGTGCGTAAGGTTTCCTACGGTGTGGGTGTAGAAAGAATTTTTCCGCTTAACTCTCCGATTATTGATCGAATTGAGGTCAGCACCCTGGGTCGGGTTCGACGCTCGAAAATTTACTATCTGAGAAAGTTGAGAGGAAAGGCCGCCAGAATAAAAGAGCGCCGTTATCGATAGTTTCGATCACCCCTTGATGATTCTGAATGGAAATCTCTCCTGAACCAGACATGTGGGCTTTTGAAAAAAGTGCCTGGCACAAAGGTTTTTCTTGCATTGCCGGTGTTGATGAGGTTGGACGGGGACCCTTGGCAGGCCCTGTTGTTTCTGCAGCCGTAATTTTGCCCGAATCCTTCCCGGACTCAGGTATTACAGATTCGAAAAAACTGAGCCCAAAACAAAGAAACCATTTTTTTTCCCATATCTGTGATCATGCAGTAACAATTGGTATCGGCATTATCGATTCTGCTGAAATCGACCAGGTCAATATCCTGCAAGCCTCGCTTCTTTCCATGGGTGTTGCGGTGAACAATTTACATCCTTCCCCAGACTTCCTGCTGATTGATGGTATTTTCCATATCCCATCGGACATCCCCCAGAAAGCAATTAAAAAAGGGGATTCATTAAGTGTTTCTATCGCATCGGCATCCATTATCGCCAAGGTGACCCGGGATCGGTTAATGGAAAAATATCATCAGCAGTATCCAATGTTTGCATTTAACAAACATAAAGGATATCCTACAAAATCACACAGGGAAGCCATCCGGAACCATGGGAATTGTCCGATTCATCGAAAGACCTTTAAAGGTGTAAGGGAGTATCTGAATACAGATTGATTCATCACTCAACCAATACCCGATAGACCATTCCAATTTATGCGAAACCAGAAACAACAACATGGCGAAAAAGGGGAGTCCATTGCTGTAGAGCAATTAAAAAAAAATGGTTATAAAATCATAGAACGGAACTACCGGACCAAAATGGGTGAGATTGATATTATCGCAAAAGATGGTGATGTGATCGTATTTATTGAGGTCAAGGCAAGGCAAACGACCAGCTATGGCAATCCAAAATATGCTGTGACCTCAACAAAACAAAAAAAAATAGCCAGAACAGCACAGGTGTATCTTAAATCGACAAATCAACTGGATAAAAGAGCCCGATTTGATGTTGTCGCCATTCACCTGAAAGAAGACAGGCAATCGATAGAAATCATACAGAATGCATTCGACCTTACCGGAATGTCTTAAAAAAATGAATAACAAAGGGAATCTATACATTGTTGCAACACCGATCGGGAATCTGGAAGACATTACCATTCGAGCCATAAAGGTTTTATCGGAAGTTGACATTATTGCTGCAGAGGATACGCGAAATACCGGAAAGCTGCTTTCCTATCACAACATTAAAGGAAAACTGGTTTCCTATCACGAGCACAATGAAACGCAGAAAGCACAAAAACTCATTGCTGAAATTGAAAAGGGGTTATCGGTTGCCATTGTAACCGATGCCGGCACACCATCGGTTTCAGATCCAGGTTATCGAATTGTTCAGGCAGCCATCGAAAACAATATTCAGCCGATTCCGATTCCAGGGCCCTCTGCCGCTGTTACGGCACTTTCCGCATCCGGGCTTCCAACGGATATCTTTACGGTTGTAGGCTTTCTTCCAAAAAAAAAGGGGAAACGTCTGGAACAGCTTGAAAAACTTGCATTCGCTCCCGGAACTCTTATATTCTACGAGTCACCGAAAAGAATCCTCCAACTGCTGAATGAGCTCCAGGATGTCTTCGGGGAAAGAGACATTGTTTTTGCACGGGAAATCACAAAACGATATGAAGAGTTTCAACGGGGAACAATATCTGAACTAATTGAAAAAATAGAAAAAAAAGACGCCATTAAGGGGGAATGTACCCTGCTGGTTTCCGGAAAATCGCAAACCCGTACTGTTTGCCTCGAAGATCTTAGAAACGAAATTACGGAAAATCTTAAAAACCCGGGAAACACCACTGCAGTACTTGCGCGGAAAATGGCTGCTCAGTATGGCATTCCCAGAAAGCAGATATATCAGGAAATCCTAGAGATAACTGGAAACAAATAAGGAGACGTCCCATGGACAGAATCAATGCCATTTTTTCACCTGAATCAGTTGCGATATTAGGTGCTTCGACCATACAGGGCAAGGTTGGACATGATATTTTCCACAACATTTTGCGGGGCGGATACAAGGGTACCCTGTATCCGGTAAACCCCAAAGCCAAATCCATTCAATGCATCAAGGCTTACCCCACACTCCTGGATGTTCCGGATCCGGTCGATCTGGCCATGATTATCCTGCCGCCCCAGATTGCCCTGAAAGCGGTTGAGGAATGTGTGGAAAAACAGGTTAAAGGAATCGTAATTGTTTCAGCCGGGTTCCGGGAAACTGGTGCTGAGGGTCTGGAAATCGAAAACAAAATTGTTGAACTTTGTAAAAATGCCGGAATCCGGGTTGTCGGGCCAAACTGTCTGGGCGTGATCAATCCCCATAAAGATGTTCGCCTGAATGCAAGTTTTTCCACCAGGATGCCCAATGAAGGCAATATCTCCTTTATCTCACAAAGCGGGGCTTTATGCACGGCTGTTCTGGATTTTGCTGCGGATCGTGGTTTTGGTTTTTCAAAATTTATTTCCATTGGAAACAAAGCAGATGTAAACGAACTGGATCTGTTGAAGTATCTTCACCAGGATCTTCATACGGAAGTCATTATGATCTACATGGAGGAACTCCGACACACCGGCCAGGAATTCATTGAAACGGTAAAGGAAATCACTTCAGGTGATCGCCCCACTCCCATACTGGTCATTAAATCCGGCCGTACTGCAGCAGGCGCCCAGGCCGCAGCTTCCCATACAGGCTCACTGGCAGGAACCGAAGGGCTGTACGATGCAATTTTTGGTGAGGCCGGAATTATCCGTGTGGATACTGTTGTTGAACTTTTTGATTATGCCAATGCATTTGCAATGAAAAAATTTCCAACCGGCAACAAAATTGCCATCGTCACCAATGCCGGGGGACCGGGAATTGTCGCAACCGATGTGACCGTGACATCCGGTCTTGAGCTTGCCAAATTCAGTGATGAAACCATCGAAGTTCTGGCAAGCCACCTTCCCCCCACAGCCAATCTTCATAACCCGGTGGATGTGATCGGAGATGCTGCTCAGGATCGATATGAAAATGCGCTGAATGCAGTTATCCGGGATGAAAACGTGCATGGGGCACTGGTGATATTAACCCCGCAGTCCATGACAAACGCAATCGGAACAGCAGAGGTGATTGTTAAAATAGCCAAGAATTCTCCCAAACCGATTGTATGCTGTTTCATGGGGATTGTTGATGTTTCTGCTGGTGTAAAATTTCTTCAGAAAAACAACATCCCGGTTTACAAATTTCCGGAAAACGGCGCGAGGGCACTGGGAAAACTGTATAGCGCAACACGCTGGATTCAAAGGCAAAAACTTGCACAGTTTGAATTGCACCATAATAAAAACAGTGCATCTGAAATCATCAAAAAATGCATGAATTCAGGTCAGACCTATCTGGGAGAGCTTGACGGGCTGAATCTCTTAAAATGTTACGGCTTTCAAACCCTGCCCACTGTTCTTGCTGAAAATGAAAATCAGGCAATTGGAATTGCCGACAGCATGGGATATCCGGTTGTCATGAAGATCGTATCCCCACAGATCATTCATAAATCCGATGCAGGAGGAGTCAGGTTGGGAATAAAAACCAGGGAAGATGTCCGTACTGCCTTTACGGAAATCATCAACAACGCAAAAGTCTATAACCCGGATGCACAGATTCAGGGAGTACTGGTTCAGAAACTGGCTCCTTCCGGTAATGAAGTGATTCTTGGCATGAACCGGTATAAAGGCCATGGCCCCTTGTTAATGTTTGGTCTGGGCGGCGTTTTTGTCGAACTGTTTAAGGATGTTGTTTTCGGATTAGCTCCTGTTGGCCGGAACAATGCCAGAAGAATGGTTCGAAGTATCAAAAGCTTTCCCCTGCTGAACGGA
>PNOB01000124.1 GCA_013824585.1 Desulfobacterium sp.
GGCATATTTTATCGTAACATAAGCGTTGGAGTAAGTATAATTATTCGCGGTTTTCCGGTATTCATCGGGAAAATTTTTCTTTCCGGCAAGGTCAATGGTACGTGAAATACCGCAGTTTGATATAACAATATCCGCTGGATAAAAGGCCTTGTCGGTCTGAACACCCTCAGCAATGCTGTTTTGTATTTTGACAGACTGAACGGTTTCTCCGAATTTTATTTTACCGCCGTATTTCTCAAGACAGGAAAGAAATGAACCAGGTATGGCTCCGCCGCTTCCTTTGGGATAGCCAAAAGAGGATTCCGTAAACATCCGTGAAAAGCTCCATAAAAATTCTCCGGCTGATGATTCCAGATAGGAGAGCGCAAAATAAAGCTGGCAGATACAATTGATAAAAAGATGGATGTTCTCGTCATCTGTATATCTGGAAATATAATCATACAGAAGGAGATTATCATTTTTCTCAACATCCTTTGCTTTCATCATTGAACGGAAAAGGAAGAAGATCGCCGGCAGATTTTTCAGTTTGACTCCGAGTTTCCGCGCAAGATATATCTGTCTTGCCAGCGGTTTGATATTGAGCGGAAAATCGAATTCCATTTTTCCCATGATGCGGCAGGAGGGTTCTTTTGTGATCCATTTCAGATTTCCATTAAGCTTTCGGTTCACTTCACCGTGAGGGCCTTTGTCTCCGCGGCTGAACATATGCACGCCGAAGTCGTATATAAAGCCGTCTCTGTTAATGGAAGTACATCTGCCGCCGGGGAATGAATGGGATTCAATCAGTGTTACGTCATATCCCTCTTTGGCGAGCAGGGCCGCAGATGCCGAACCGCCGACTCCCGAACCGATAACCACTACTTTTTTCGCCATAGATTTTCTCCTTTTTATAACCGTAACCGATGCGCTTCCCCGTCGATTCTCAGTCGACAAACCTTTCTTTCGTCTCCTGGCCAGCTTTGTTCATAATTGTTTTAAAGTCATCAATAACACGGGCGGGTATCTTGATTTTTCCGGATATGAAATCGGAATCCAGATCGTTTATTGCCGATGTGATTCTGTCTGCCCAGCATCTGACATCCCGCGGGTCGTTGCCATATTTGTCAAACATGTGCGTTACCAGGGCTGCCCATCCGTAAAGGCCCAGTAACAGCTTTAGAATATGATGATCCTCCATGCACTGTTCTTCGGAATATGACAGATCTTCTGAATGGAACTTTTTATACGAAACCGACAAATCGGAATAGTATTGTTTTATCAGTGTAGTTTCATTTTCTTTTCGGATTTCCACATCATGAGACATCACAATGAAATAGGTCGTATCCCAGGTTCCGATTCCAGCATGCGTCATCTGCCAGTCCAGCAAGGCAATCAATCCGTTGTTATACCAAAGGATGTTGCCCGGCCTGCAGTCTCCATGTGCGACGGTTATCGGATGATTTGCAAAATATTTATACAGCGCTTCCCACAATATAATGCATGCTTTTTCTTTTTTGGTGACATAGTTCAGAAACCAGAACCCATCAAGCGGTTTCTGACTGCCGGGCATCCAGTTCAGCGACGGATCACTTAAAACCCTGTTCCAGAATTTGGCATGCATGAGAGAAATGTTTTCAATGACCGTTTTCGATTGATCAAGCTGACAACCTTCGTAATCCACTACCCTAAAATCCGGGTTCAGTTTTTCCATTATGACAATGCCTCTGTACAATAATGGAATCGAGTCGGCAAAAATACATTCGGGTGTCACAAAAGGAATTCTTTTGGACAGCTCCTTGTAGAATTGGACTTCCTGATTAAGTCCCCTCAGGACTGCTGATCTTAAAGAAGACAAATATAAGGGTTCACTTCTAGATGAAAGATATTTTACGGCCATGTTTCGTTTCTTCTGTTGATTCTCCTGATCCCTATAGGATAATTCCAGCCCGGCTACATACTTGTCTTTTCCGGTTTCGTTGCCTACGACAGAATGAACGATAGAAGAGTTGATTTCACGAATGGACAGCTTTTCCCTGACGTTGTTAATAAATTTTTTTCTGCTCTTTTTCAGGTTGTTTGTCGATCTGTCAAAGGGGATCGGAATCAAAAAATAAAAATACTTCTCCATGAAAATTGTAATACTGTATAGAATGAATAGTGAGAATGTCTTCATGCTGTATTCTCCTTGGTTTGGTACCCGGGAATCAGAATGGATAAATCCTTTTCGTCCTTTATCGTACTTCAGCGATTATATTTAACAAGAAGGGTGATTCCCTTCCCAACAACATCATGTTTCTGTATCGGCAGGAGAATGATTCAATCAAATCAGTTCAGGTTGAGACTTTCAAACATTCTGTTCGTAAGGATACCCGGATATATCGTCGTGAATATCATGGGAATCGGGTTTCAAACAAACACGTCTTTTATTTGGCTAACCGTCCAGTTTGGACGGTTAGCCAGTTTATTGACCTATTATGTCCTGTTTGTCAAGAAAAAAAATTGTTTTTTCAGCTTAACATTCGGAAAGCCAGTGGATACACTGCCTGAAGATCATTACGTGGCATTTTGAATCATATAAAAAAATCATTCCTGAGAATTTCTGGGCTGATAGTTTCTAATATAATATTGAATTCACTGTATTTTTAAATAACGGTTGTCGAACTTGGGTTAAGAGGAATTTGAATGATAAACTTGGTACCTTTTCCAGGTGAGGATTGTACTTCTATTATTCCTTTATGGTTTTCCGTGATGATAAAATGAGATACAGATAGACCAAGACCCGTGCCGACACCAACACCCTTTGTGGTATAGAAAGGTTCAAAGACGCGATCCTGAATTGTTTTTTCCATACCCGGGCCATTGTCCTCTACCTCGATCCGGGCCATATATTCATCATGAAAAGTGCGAAGCGATATTCTGGGAGGTTCAATACGGTTATCCTGTCCTGAAATTGCTTGCGCAGCATTTTTTAGCAGATTTAAAATAACCTGCTGTATTTTCGTGCTGTCGCACGGCACTGCCGGCATGTCCGGATCATCTTCACGGATGATTTTCATTTGTCTGAAATCATATTTTTTCTTTAAATCATAATCATTTTCAGCAAGCTTTACTGTTTTATCGATCAACTCTTTCAAATCACAGGAGACGATCTGGTTTTCGCTCTTCCGGCTGAAAGAAAGCATATTACTTATGATTTTTGCGGCTCGTTTGCTGGATTCCTCTATGGAATCGAACATCGCAAGAATCATGCGTTCTTTCATGTAGGCCTCAATGGCTTCTATGGATGTCCCGCATTTTTCAGCAGCTTGTCTATTTTTAGGCATGTCCCCGATAATGCGATTTTTTATTACCTGGATATTCTGCAGGATCCCGGCCAGAGGGTTGTTGATTTCATGGGCCATTCCAGCAGCAAGCCCGCCCAGTGTCAGTATTTTTTCAGACTGGATCATCATTTCTTCGATTCGAACCTGCTCAGTTACGTCATCGATCCGAATAACAGCTCCCTGTCCTTTTCCGGCGATCAGGGGATAAACCGCAAGGTTCTTTACTGCTATTTCCCCATTGATATTGATAAATATTTTTGTTTTTTCGAATATTTCTTTTTCTGAGACTCTTTTTTGTATTTCACCAATATACTCTGCATAATGGGGAAACACCTTTTCAAAGGGGCATCCATATGCATCTTTCGGCGGCATACCGGATATTTTTTGTGCTGCCTGATTCATTTCAATGATGTTGCCATCGGCATCGATGCTGATTAACGCGGCGGAAATTGAATTAAAGACACTGTTCAGATATGACTTCGCCTGCTGCAGCGCTGTTCTGGCCTCCTCATTTTCGACAATCTGCTTTCTCAGCTTAATATTGCTTTCTCTTAATTCCTGCGTACGTTCTGCCACCAGCTCTTCAAGCCCAATCCTCATTTTGTATATCTCAAGAAAAATTCTCACCTTACTGCGGAGGATGAATTCATTAAAGGGTTTGAAAATAAAATCCACCGCACCCTTGTCATACCCTTTGATCTCTTTTGAGCTGTCCCGGTCGATCGCGGTTACAAAAATGATTGGAATCGTTGCAGTCCTGTCTTCTGTTTTCAGGAAATTTGCCACTTCATATCCGTCCATCTCCGGCATCTGGACATCAAGGATAATCAGGGCAAAATCATTATACAATGTAGCGCTCAGCGCCTCATTTCCGGAATTGGCCTTTATAATATCCACATCCTCTTTTCGCAACAGTTTTTCCAGGGCAATGAGGTTTTCAGGTATATCGTCGACGATTAATATTTGCGGTTTTCCTTCTTTCTGCGTCAACATGGCCGTAGTATAATTTTTTCTCATCCGATTGAGTTCGAGAAGCACATTGACCTTACTCAGCAGGATAATTTCGTTAAACGGTTTGAAAATAAAATCCACAGCCCCTTTACTGTACCCTTCTATCTCCTGGGATTCGCTTTTATCCATTGCGGTGAGAAAAATGATCGGAATGCCTTTGGTTCTCTCATCGTTTTTCAGGTAATCCGCTACTTCATATCCGTTCATACCCGGCATCATGACATCCAGGATGATCAAGGAGAAATCATTTCGTTGAGCTGCCTCCAGAGCCTTTTTCCCGGAATCTGCTTTTACAATATTGATATTAAATTTCAGTAACAATTTTTCTATAGCAATGAGATTTTCGGGAATATCGTCTACGATCAGTATTGCGGGGATATTCTTCGTGGTGATCATGAATCCTCCAAAACAGTAAGAATAAAGGAAGGGATCTCTTCCAGCGGTAAAATAAAATCAACTGTTTTTGTTTCAATAGCGGAACGCGGCATGATTTCGACCTCTGCGGATTCAGGATCCTGTGCAATGGTGAGTCCGCCTTTTGACTTGATCTTTTTTATCCCTTCACTGCCATCATCATTCGCTCCGGTCAATATAACGCCGATCAATCGAGGTCCGAAAGCCAGAGAAGCGGTTTCAAACAAAACATCGATCGATGGCCTTGAATAACATACCGGCTCATCTACACTCAGGGAAAACGTCAGATCTTTTTCAACAAGCAGATGATATCCCCCTGGAGCGATATATATTATTCCGGGGTTGATGGTTTCCTTTTCATTGGATTCTTTCACGGTAAGCTGGCACACCCTGTTTAGAGATTCTTCAAGAAATGTGTTGTTTTCGGAAATCCTGTGCTGAACAATAATGATCGGCAGAGGAAAATCCCTCGGAAACAGAGGAAGCATGGTATGAAGCGCGTTAAAGCCACCTGCTGAAACTCCCATAACGATTGCCTGAAAATCATTCCGCATTTTTTAAGGTTCCTCCTTGCCGATGGATCTTTTTTTGGTAGATTCGATGTTTTTTGCTGACCGGCATATAGGCGTCCGCAATCACGGAGAGATCAATTGTTTCCTTGCTGCCCAAGCACAAAAACCCATTGTTGCACAGACTGCTGTCAAACAATTGAAAAACATGATTTTGCAGTTCCAGGTTGAAATATATCATTACATTTCTGCAGAGAATCAGATTCATTTCACCAAATCCAGAGTCGGTTACCAGGTTGTGATTTGCGAATACAATGTTTTTTTTCAGGGATCGATCAAAGATTGCAGACCCATAATCTGCATGGTAATATTTTCCAAAAGATTCCCTGCCGCCTGCTTTCTGGTAATTCTTGGTACTTTTTTGGATATTATCGGCAGGATAAATTCCTTTTTCTGCTGATTCCAGTACAATATCATTAAAATCCGTGGCATAAACCATTGACCGGTCGTACAACCCTTCCTCTTTGAGAAGAATGGCGAGAGAATAGACCTCTTCCCCGGAGGATACGCCTGCAGACCATATTTTAATATGCGGGAATGTCTGAAGGTAGGGGATGACTCTTTCCCGCAATTCACAATAGAACAAAGGATCTCGGAACATCTCGGTAACATTGATGGAAAGGTTGCGAACAAATGAATTAAAAAACTTCCGATCATATATAATCCTGGGAATCATCTCTGAGATTTTTTCCAGTCCGGACTCGGACAATGCTTTTTTCACTCTTCGGGAAACAGATGCTGAAGCATACTGCGTGAAATCATATCCGTATTTGAGTCTGACTGCTTCCAACAAAACTTTGATTTCAATATCTTCATTATCCATATTATCATTCATTCTTTATTCTGATTTTTGGTCAGTAAAGCCATACCCTGAGCATGGATAAAAGTTTGGTGACATCCACCGGTTTGGAGAGATAATCATTGGCGCCGCTCCGGATACATTCTTCACGGTCCGATTCCATCGCTTTTGCTGTGAGTGCAAGGATCGGAATATCTGTGAATTTCTTTTTCAATCGTATCTGTTTCATGGTTTCATATCCGTCCATGACCGGCATCATAATATCCATCAGGATGATATCTGGTTTTTCGTCTTTCTCAAGCAGTTCGATGGCTTTTTTCCCGTTATCGGCAATACATACCTGCATGCCCTTGCTCTTTAAAAATTTGTTCAGGGCAAAAGCGTTTCGCATGTCATCGTCGACAATCATGACTTTTTTGCCGCTTATTACCGATTCCTGCTCTCGAAGCGACCGGATCATTTCCTGTTGGGGTTCCGGCATATCCCTTTCCACTCGATGCATGAACAGGGCGGTTTCATCCAGGAGCCTTTCAAGGGAAGCTGCATTCTTCAGAACAATGCTGGATGAATATCTTTCCAGTTTTTCGGTTTCTTCCCGGGTAAGATCCCTTCCGGTAAAGATAATAATCGGTATCTTATCAATTTCCTGTTCTGTTTCGATTATATCCAGCAGCTCAAATCCGGGAATGTCAGGAAGACCCAGGTCGAGGATCATACAATCAAATTTTCTGGTTTTGAGGAGACTTAAGGCTTCTTTTCCGGAACCGATGGCTGTTGCATGAATATCGTTTGTTTCCATCAGTTTTAAAATGCTTTTCCGAAGCTGCTCATCATCCTCGACAATCAATAGTTCTTTTACCTCACTGGTCAAGACACCTTCGATTCTTCCAAGTGCAACTTCAAGATCTTCTGCTTTGACTGGTTTTGTCAAGTATCCGACCGCTCCTTTTTGCAGTCCTTTGCTTATATTGTCATAGGCTGACATGATATGTACCGGGATATGACGGGTTTCCGGGTTCTGTTTAAGTTCATTCAGGACCGCCCAGCCGTCAATTCCGGGGAGCCCGATATCCAGGATGATACCGGTAGGCTTATGATCAATCACATATTTGATTCCGGTCTCTCCATTTGATGCGATGATGCTTTCATACCCGTTTTTTAGAAAAAAGTTGGCAAGGATTCTGGCAAACTCGTTGTCGTCTTCAATGATCAGCATGGTTTTGGTATTCGGATAAAGCGCGGCTTCCGGTTCTTTCGGTAGAATTGATTTCTCCGGTTTGGGAATGGCCATTTTTTCAGGAACCTGTCTTTTTTCCAGCATAATGGCCTGATGGCTCTCAACTTCCGGACCAGGACGGAAATTTTCCGGGAGAAAGACGGTAAAAACAGCCCCTTTTCCGAACGTACTCTCCACCCGGAGTTCCCCGCCGATAAGATAGGCAAGTTCTTTAGAGATGGAAAGCCCCAGGCCTGTCCCACCATGGCGCCGGCTGATGGAGCCATCCACCTGTTTGAATGCTTCAAAAATCAGATCAACTTTTTCTGCGGGTATTCCCGGACCGGTGTCGGAAACAGAGATCGCGATACTTTTTTTCAGGTCCAGATCTGTTCTTGTGAGTTGAACGTCCTCCTTGGGCCTAAAAAAATCAACGGATACGGAACCGGTTTCCGTAAATTTAAACGCATTGCCCAGCAGATTTCGCAATACCTGTTCGAGCCTGTGTTCGTCAGTAAGGATTGTGTCGGGAAGTCCTTCCTGAATATGGATCAGAAAATCAATTCCTTTATTTTTGGCAACATGGAAAAATTCGGTTTTACAGTTTGAAGCCAGTGTGGCAATTCTCGCAGCCGATATATTCAGTTCAATTTTTCGGGCTTCAATTTTTGAAAGATCCAGAATATCATTTATCAGGTGGAGAAGATTTTGACCGCTTCTGTAGATGGATGTTACGGACTCGATCTGATCTTCGGAAAGATTTTGTTCTTCATTGTCAGCCAGCATTTTAGACAGCAGAAGCAGGCTGTTTAGCGGTGTCCGCAGTTCATGGGACATATTGGATAGAAATTCGGATTTGTATCTTGTTGCAAGCTCCAGTTGTCTGGCCTTTTCTTCAATCTCTTTCTGACGATCCATGAGGGAACTATTGGTTTTTTGAATCTCCTTTTTCTGTTTCTCAAGGAGTTCTGTTTTTTCCTCCATTTCCTCATTGCTTGCCTGCAACTCTTCCTGCTGAACCTGCAGTTTTGCCTCGGATTCTTTCAAGATTTGTGTCTGCTCTTCCAATTCTTCGTTAGCGGCTTTCAATCCTTCCTGTTGAGCCTTGAGTTCTTCGGATTGTTCTTTCGTTCTGTCCAGAAGGATTTTCAGCTGCTCGTTGGAAAGTGCTGCATTGATGGCAACCGCAAGAATATTGCCGGCAAGATCCATAAACTCAATTTGAATCGGTTTGAAATCAGTTACCGAGCCGATTTCTATAACCCCCTTTACATCCTCTTCAAAAACAAGTGGAAGAACCAAAATATTTTTGGGAATCGAATTGCCAAGTGACGATTGAATCTTGATATAATCATCAGGCACTTCGGTAAACAGAATACTTTTCTTTTCCAGGACAGTTTGTCCAACCAGCCCCTCGCCTTTTTTGAATCTGTTTGCAAACCCCTTTCTTGATTTAAACGCGTAGGTTGAGACAAGTTTATAGTCCAGGTTATGAACATCCTTGACATAGACTGTCCCAACCTGGACACCGATATATTCAGCGATAAAGTTTATCGCCTTGCGGCAAAGATCCTCGATACTCTGTTCACCGCTGATCCGGTCGTTCAATTCTGTCTGACCGCTTTTTATCCAATTTTGATTTTTTGTGGCAAAGTCTGCATCTTCAAGGGTTTTCATGATCTTGTTCAGGGAAAAAGCAAGATCATCATCTTTGGATTCCGGTGAAATTGAAAAAGAATAATCTTCCCGATCAATTGCATTTTGAAGGATATCAAAAATAGAGCGATATCTGTTTTCGCTTTTTTCAAGGGTGGCATAGAGTTCTTTTCGCTCTTTATCCTTTTGTGAGATTTGTTCCAGCATTTTAGTAACATCGTGGTATAGATTGCCAAACTCGTCTTGTCTGTGTTGTTGGCGCTCCAGCCGCAAAGAATAGTTGTTTGTATCTGCGATTTCTCTTGAGAAGCTTGCAAGTTCAAGAATTGGTTTGATAACCAGTCTGTTGGCAACAGCAAAAATCACAATGATAATCAGGACGGAAATGAGTAAAAAGGAAAGCGTCATTTGAAGACTTGTTTCGCGAATTGCTTCCTGCACAAAAAAGTCGGTGTAAAAAAGTTCAATGCGGCCGATCAATTTTTCTTCAAATTTTATTTTTCTTGAAATTATTTTAATATCGGGATTTTCTTTTGACAATTGAAATGGCTCTTGGATTTTTTTAATACGGTACGCAGCAGCATCAATGATTTTTTTATGGCCGACAATAAATTGCTTTTCATCATAAATATTCACGGCAATGAACATTTTGTTATTCAAGGTGGCGTTGTTAAGTTTGATAATGTTTGGAAAGCTAAAATTCCACAAGGAATCGGAGTAGACCAATTCAGCATAATCTGCGGCGTGAATAACCGTATTGTTCAGATCTTCCATTAACTTGTCATTATTGACAATATTAAAGTAAGCTATTGAAATAAAACTGATAATTATAACAACAGCAATGACGACGACCGCAAATTTGATTGCTATTTTTTGATTCATGAATTGAAACATCCATAATTCTCTTTCCAGTCGATCAAGCATCAACGGGAAAGTTAGAAGATCAATGATTCATAATATCGGCAACAGGTTTTTATTAAAGACGTTCGTTAATCAATTTTTATGCCAACTATAAAAGTCAAGCATGTTTTAAACTCAATATTATCAATATGCACAAACATTTTATCTGTCCAAGTGATTAAATGTGTGCTGGTTTTCTTGTGTATAGAATGAAGATTATTGCGAAGTGAGAAATAATTATATACGGATTGATTTTTTTCGAACAGTATACACGCTTTTATAAATAGATACAAGGGTAAGATTTCGAGTAAGGTTTCGGACTGCATAAGCAATTTTTTATGGTACTATGGGAAAATGACCAGCAGAGAATGTTTCAGCTATTCAACTGGTTATTGATATGAATGAGTACCCATTGCCGGATAAATTACCTTACCGCTGGTGTCCAAAATCCCTGCCTTCAACATAAGACAATATGAAAAAGAGTATCGTATGAATTTAAGCGTCTGACGAGGGCCTAAAATTTATGTTGACAAGTAGATGACCGGTCAACTATATAAAGAAATCCACTTATCATATTTGTATCAGAAAGGAGAAAATCCATGGAAAATCAAAGTGTTTACCAGAAGCTGGCGAAAAAACTCGACTCGGAAGTGGTCATCGGTGCGCCCATGTCCCCATCCCTTATTGAGATCCTGAAGGTCCTTTTTACAGGAGAGGAAGCCGACATCGCCCTTAATCTGCCGTTTGCGCATTTGTCCCTGTCGGATCTCAAAAAGAAATTTCCGGAAAAATCCGATGCGCTGGAAGACATCTTAAAGCGAATGGCGCAAAGAGGAACAGTGTATACGGAAACCCAGCCCGGGAAAGAGGCGGTTTACAGTCTGTTGCCTACGGTAGTCGGATTTGCGGAAACTCCTTTTTGGTCGGGCAAGGAGAACGAAGACACACGCAAACTGTCGCCATTATGGCTTCAATATCGTAAGGAAGCATTTGGCGAAGAATTGGCGCGGGGCATACCGGCGGTGCGCGTAGTTCCCATCGCCCAGTCGCTGAAAGATTCATCCCAGGTGCTGCCGTTTGATCAGATTAAAGATAAGCTTGAAAAAACTTCTTTTCTATCTGTGGCCCATTGCCCGTGCCGTCAGATGATGCGGCAGACCGGAAAGGGGTGCGATCATTCCACTGAAAACTGCCTGCATTTTGGTACCATGGGGCAATACATGGTAAAACATGGCATGGCCAGGGAGATCACCCAATCCGAAGCCTTAGATGTCTTGAATAAGGCCGATGATGAAGGACTGGTTCATATCTGCGACAACATGGAAGGCCATCTGTCAACCATCTGTAACTGCTGCAGCTGCTGCTGTGTTTTTTTGTCTACGAAATCTCAGTTGGGGCTACAGACATATTCCACGTCAAATTATGTATCCAGTGTGGATGAGGATCTATGCGTCGGTTGCGGCACCTGCGAGGATCGATGTCCGGTTGGCGCCATTTCGTTGGGGGGCAATGGGTTTTCAAGCGTCAATCCACAACTGTGCATCGGCTGCGGAGTGTGCGCTCCTACCTGCGATTCAGAAGCAATCGGATTGATTCAACGTGAAAATGTTACGCCGCCGCCATCCCCGGAAGCACTGCTTATGGCGCGCTACAAGCCATAGGCGGATGGGCTA
>PNOB01000125.1 GCA_013824585.1 Desulfobacterium sp.
CAAACCACAATTGCTTCCCTATGATCCTGATATTTATTTAACCTTTAAATATGCCTACAGTGAAAATAAAGGAAAACCATCCGTTCTCCCGGAAAAGCGGGAAAATGATGCTTTTCCCAAAGAGCTGAAAAAATATCCAGAGTTGTTTGAAAAACACTATCTGGTGGATGTCTGCGGATTTTTAATCGACCCGGATAGCTGGGATGAACAATTTGCAATTCACAAAGCCTATGAACTCAAGCAGACGGAGATGTTGACGGAAAAACATTGGCAGGTTATCTACTTTCTCCGAAACCGATTCATCCAGACTAAGACGATACCGACCGTATATGAAACGTGCTCTCACTTTCAAATGGAAATCGATGAATTGGCTCATCTGTTTCCGGATGGCTATCATCGAGGGGTAGTAAAAATCGCTGGTCTGCGGGTGTAGAACCGCAAAAACTTTGAAACAGGAGGATTGTAAATGATTCTTCAGAAAAAAGCAGATGTTCACTGGCATCCAAGCCAGATCAAACGATCCGACCGTGAACGGCTAAACACTCATAAGGGCATTACATTATGGTTCACCGGTCTTTCGGCTTCAGGCAAATCAACTCTGGCAGTAGCCCTGGAGATGGTCTTGCACGAACGCAAGTGTCGGACTTACATCCTGGATGGCGACAATATCCGGCATGGGCTGAATCAGGATCTGGGCTTTTCTCCCGAGGATCGGACTGAAAATATCCGGCGAATCGGTGAGGTCGCCCATCTTCTCCGGGACTGCGGCATCATCAACATGGTTGCCTTTATTTCCCCGTATCGTTCGGATCGTCAGATCGCTCGGGATCTTTGCAAAAACGATGGGACTTTCATCGAAGTATTTGTAGACAGCCCGGTTGACATATGCGAGACACGCGATCCCAAGGGCATGTATAAAAAGGCGCGTGAAGGAATTATCAAAGAGTTTACAGGCATCAGTGCTCCTTACGAGCATCCGGAAAAACCTGAAATTCATTTGCGAACGGATCAGCATTCCGTATCCCAGTGTGTTGATAACATGCTAGTCTATCTTGAAGACAGACAATTCATTGGTATAGAGTGAGGCAGGATAAAACTTTCCTCCTCACCGAACAGTATCGACACTTTTTGCAGAAGACAGCTATCTATCTATCTGTTTGGGCGGACCACCCTGCCTTTTTTTTTACCATCTCATGTATCCTGCTGACCGATTGTAGTGCCTGGTCGAACTCGTTGTTTTTCGTTCCTTAAATATGCTTTTGTCATTTTCCAAATATCAATTTCCGCCATATCATAGTCTTTTCGATATTTAATACGATTTTGTATATATTTAATTGTTAAATTACATAAATGTATATTACCACTCGATACCAAAAGAATCAGTTTAATTATAATAAAAGTATTTTTTCAATAAGTTATTCATTGATTCCAACTGCACCTTGGCCTGGCACACCCTTTGCTCTATCTTGAATGACAAAAAAAGCAATGAGTCATTGATAAACAGAAGGAGATAACAAATGAAAAAAATTGAAGCGATTATCAAGCCTTTCAAACTGGATGAAGTAAAGACCGCATTGAATGAAAACGGTGTTACAGGCATGACCGTCACCGAAGTCAAGGGATTCGGACGTCAACGTGGACACAAGGAAATCTATCGGGGCGCTGAGTACCAGGTGGATTTCATCCCCAAGATAAAGCTGGAAATCGTAGTGGAAGAGTCTATCGTTGCCATAGTTATTAACATCATCAAGGAGAAGGCAAATACGGGAAGCATCGGCGACGGAAAAATTTTTGTGCTGCCGGTAGAACAGGCCATTCGAATCCGAACCGGAGAATCCGGAAATGAAGCCGTATAATCATTTTATAATAATGGGTAGGAGGATAGTGAAATGAAGAAACTGATCGTTGTGTTCGTTCTACTGACAGCCATATTCGGTTCTGCATGGGCGGAAGAAGCATCGGCGCCACCGGAGGCAGCCAAAATCGTATCCGCCTTGAATTCAGGCGACACAGCCTGGGTGATTGTGGCGACAGCCCTGGTCATGATGATGACACCAGCCGGACTGGCCCTTTTCTATGGCGGCATGTCCCGATATAAAAACCTGTTGAACACTTTTGCCATGACCATTGCTTCCTATTGTATTGGCAGCATCGTCTGGGTCATGTGGGGATATACCCTTGCGTTCGGACCGGATAAAGCCGGCATCATCGGCGGCCTCGACAATCTATTCATGGCTGGGATCGGCGTCAACGATATTACCGGCACCATTCCAACCATTGTCTTTGCTCTTTTCCAGATGACCTTTGCCGGGATAACAGTGGCTCTGGTGCTGGGGGCAATCGTTGATCGGATGAAATTTTCCTCCTGGCTTGTCTTCGCGGTCCTGTGGATTACGGTAATCTACTGTCCAATCGCCCATTGGGTTTGGGGAAGCGGCTGGATGATGACGATGGGCGCTCTTGATTTTGCCGGGGGCAACGTGGTTCATATCAATGCCGGAGTCGCAGGTCTGGTTCTTGCCCTGGTGCTTGGAAAACGGATCGGTTACGGAAAAGAAGCCATGTTTCCGTCCAGCATATCACTGACAGCTCTTGGCTCAGCATTGCTCTGGTTCGGGTGGTTCGGGTTCAATGCCGGCAGCCGTCTGGCAGCAGACGGTGTTGCCGCCTCAGCCTTTCTGGCCACCAATACATCAGCGGCAACAGCCGGAATCGCATGGATGGCGACGGAATGGATTTATAAAAAACAACCAACCGTTCTGGGTATTGCTTCCGGAATCGTGGCCGGACTCGTGGCCATCACTCCGGCAGCCGGTTACGTCAATCTCCAGGCTTCTCTGATCATCGGGCTTGTTGCAGGTGTTTTCGGATTTTTCAGCGTATCCATCCTCAAACATAAATTGGGATATGATGATTCTCTGGATGCCTTTGGAGTCCATGGCATGTGCGGTCTTTGGGGCGCCATTGCCACCGGTCTGTTTGCCGACCCAAAAATCATAGATAGTGCAAGGGGCCTTTTTTTCGGCAATCCCAAACAACTATGGATACAACTTGTTTCCATCGCTGCAACTGCCCTTTATACAGCGGTAGGCACGTTTATTGTGATCAAGGTGACCTCACTAGTGACAGGCGGGTTGCGCGTAACACGCGAAGAAGAGATTCAGGGTCTGGACAATGCCATTCATGGTGAACGCGCTTTTGAGATTTATTAAAAAAACATTTTGGATATAAATGAGAGACAAGTGACTGTTTCCGTCAACTGTCTCTCGTTTGTTTTCAGCTCTTTTTTATATCCGGCAAATTGCTGCCCGGATACCAGGAGCTGGTCATTCTTATAAATTTTTGATAGAAGTAAAAACAGTAACCATTTAAGATGTATTTTTGCAGAGATACCAATCAAAAAAGGACAGGCATGACCATAAAAATTATAAAGGCTGATAAACTAACGGAGTATGACCATCTGAACCTGTTCTCCATATCCTATCTGGACCAGGATCAGAACAAACGATCCTGGTATATCGCATCCAGGCATCAATCTCCCAAATGCATAACACAGCAGTTCCAGATCCCGGATGGTGTCATTATCGTCCCGTATCATGTCGGGATCCAAAAACTGGTTGTCATCAAAGAATTCCGGGTTGTTCTCGGAGATTATAAGTATGGTTTTCCTGCAGGTCTTGTTGACAAAGGTGAAACAATAGAAGAGACAAGCAAAAGAGAGTTGAAGGAAGAAACCGGGCTGGAGTTAACCCGTTTTCTCAAAATCGGCCCCCCTGTTTTCTCTTCCACAGGGATGACAGATGAGTCTGTCGCCATAGTTTATGTTGAATGCACCGGTGATTTTTCCAGCAAAGGAAACAGCAGCAGCGAGGACATTCAGACGCTTTTTGTGTCAAAAACAGAGGCTTCCGAGCTTTGTCAGAATGCAGACCTGAAATTTGATGTAAAAACCTGGCTTGTGCTGACTTCGTTTGCAAAAACCGGGATGATTGGTTAGCCGGTTTGCCCGTTAGCCCGTTTGCCGGTTGGCCGGTTGGCCGGTTGGCTCGGAAACGCCCTGATATGCATCATATTATTCCGATTTGCTTTCATGTTGGCACTATTTATGGTCACACAAAGGGCAGGCACAGGGGCCTGCCCCTACGAAGAATTATGCCATCTTGATCGCAAAATGAAATTAACGAGCGGCCTTCAATAATCCTGCCTGTTTCTCCTGGAACATCCCTTTTCTTTCAGACAGACACAGCATCGGTCATCACTGCACCACTGGCAGGAGAAACAGTCCCGGCATCTGTGTTTCCTGATCTCCTCCGGAGCTTCCGCCGGCACATAAACCTTTCCTTTCAGTCCAGGGATCTCGACAAATGGCATATGACTTCCTTTCGCCCGGATGCAGTGAACCACATCCGGGCGAACCTTTGAACATTTCCACAAATCAGTATGTAAAATCTTCTTCCGTCACTGTGTCCTTGAACAGACTGTAAGTCCAAACCTGATAGGCGATCACGATGGGGATAAAAATCAACACCACAATCAACATTATTTTCAAGGTTAAAGGACTGGAAGACGCATTGTGAGCGGTCAGGCTGAAAGTGCTGTCAATACTGGAAGGAAACAGGTTGGGATAAAGCCCGATAACACCGAAAAACGTAGCCCCGACAATAGTCAGGGATGACGACAGCCAGGCCTGGAAATAAGCCTTCTTTTTTAGTAACAGCTTGATCCCCAGCAAAGAGGCAACCGTCACAAGAATCTCCAGAAAAAGAACCGGATGAGACATATAGTTATCATACAAGGGCGTCATGAACCAGGAAGAAGCCAGAAAAATGACCGCAACCACCAGAAGAAACGGCCATACATTCCCGGCTGCCCTTAAGGATCGATCCTGAAATTCGCCCTCTGACCGGACGGTAAGCCAGATCGCACCATGTTCCAGAAAAAGGAGCACAAAAAGAATTCCTCCAAGAAGCCCGTATGGATTCAGCAGGGTGAACAGATTCCCCTGAAAAATTCCTTGCCCGTTAATGGGGATTCCCTGGAAAATATTGGCAAATGCCACACCAAAGAGAAGAGCCGGAACAAAGCTGCCGACAAACAGCGTCGTGTCCCAGACTTTCCGCCATTTTGCACTGTCCACCTTTCCGCGGAACTCGAACGACACGCCCCTGATGATCAGCGCGAACAGAATCAGCATCAATGCGGAATAAAGTGAGGAAAACATGACCGCGTAAACCTGCGGAAAAGCCGCAAACGTCACGCCACCCGCAGTAATCAGCCACACCTCATTGCCATCCCAGAGCGGTCCCACGGAATTCAACATGATCCGTTTGTCCTGTTCTGATCTGCCCAGAAACGGATAGAGCATTCCAACCCCGAAATCAAACCCGTCGGTCATAAAGAAAACCGCCCATAAAAGGCCCCATATAAAAAACCATATTGTCTGTAGTTCCATTGATCCCCCTGCAATATTCGTTTTATCAAGAAATTATTATCTGGCAAAAATCAGTAAGATTCCGGTTAAACAATACCTTCCGGTCCTTTTCTTGCTTTTTCTACGATCAGATAAAACCCCACTGCTCCCAAAAGCCCATATATCAGAAAAAACCCGATCAGGGTTGTCAGTACCTGGGATACTGCAATGGGTGATGCAGCATCACTGGTTTTCATCAGGCCATATACAATCCAGGGTTGACGGCCAACCTCGGCAAGAACCCAGCCGGCTTGAATGGCAATATAGGGCAATGGAATCGACCAGAGCATGACTTTCAGGTATAACGGGCTTTCCACCAGGCGATTTCGTTTGAACCACCCCACAATCGTGATCAGGATAAAAAAAGTCCCCAGAAAAACCATGATTCTGAAGGAAAGAAAGGTGATCAGAACCGGCGGTCTTTCATCTTTTGGAAAATCCCTGAGTCCTCTGACTTCCGCATTAAAGTCATGATATCCCAGAAAACTCAATATTCCTGGTATGGAACCGATCTCAATACTATTTTTTTCATTCTCTTCATCCGGCAATGCAATCAAATGAAGTGGCGCCCTTCGTGTTGTTTCCCAATGAGACTCCATGGCTGCGAGCTTGGCTGGCTGTACCTCTGAAACATGAACCCCATGCACATCCCCTTCGACTGCGACAAAAATCGAAAAGAAAATTCCAAGGACAAGCCCAATGCGAAAGGACCTTGTAAAAAAATCAATATGCTGCTTCTTGAGCAGATGATATGCGCTGACTCCCATGACAAAAAAAGCACTCAACAGGATACTGGCACTTACGGTATGGAAAAATTCAAGGATAGCAAATTTATTGGTCACAACCGCCATGAAATCCGTCAATTCCGCCCGGCCATTCCGTATGGTATATCCGACCGGATGCTGCATCCATCCATTGGCCATCAGAATCCAGATGGCAGAAAGATTTCCGGCTGCGGCCACCAGCCACATGATGATTGCATGGGCTTTTTTGGAAATTTTCTTCCAGCCGAAAATCCATACGCCAATGAGCGTGGATTCAAGAAAAAATGCGACGGAAGCTTCGATGGCCAACAAAGAACCGAAAATATCACCAACAAAGGCTGAATATCGGGACCAGTTGGTGCCGAACTGAAATTCCAGCGTAATTCCGGTGACAACACCTACTGCAAAATTAATTAAAAATATCTTGCCCCAGAACTTTGTCATTTTCAGATAGGTCTCATCACCGGTTTTTACATATTTTGTTTCCATATAGGCCACGATGATTGACAGCCCTAATGTCAGGGGTACAAAAAGGAAGTGAAACATTGTTGCAGCGGCAAATTGCAGCCTTGACAGGAACACGACATCCATATTGATCTCCTTCTCAAAACAATTTCAAAAGCTGATTCAGGTTACTATCCAATCAGGAGCCATTGAAATTTTTTTTCAGGCCCGGCCATCGATTTTACATTGGCCTGGATCAATTTCCCTGCCGCAGCCGCTGCATTTTTTCAGACGGTCAAGCTCGTCGGAAAACACTTCAACTTTTGTGCCGCATTCAGGACATTTGCAAACAACTGTTTTCAAATTCTTATTCTGCTCGAATCCCGGACAATGTGTTTTATCAGTCATGGTATTTCCTCCTTTTCAATGATGGTTACTGGGAAAATTGGATACAATCGGTGGATTGAATTTTTATATCACACGCTCGCAATATATTCACCATTATTAATAATATTCTGACCTGAGTCTGTTACTATTGATGAGAAAGTACCTGTAAAACTGTGATAAGTCTCAAAACAGTACTCCAGATCAGCTGAATTGCAAAACAAAACACCCTCTGTTCTTTTTCTCTCCATGTTTCGTTTTTTCTGAAACAGATGTGTATCACCAAACCTGTTTTATTCAATATCTCAAATTAAAAGTAATGACAAAAAGAGAGCCGGCAGCCATATTTTACCAGAATGCCTGTCCAGGCTTAACTCCAAAAAGACCGAGAATTTTCGCAAGAGGACAGAATCCGGTAAAAGCCGATTGCAGTAAATTGGCCCCCACAAATGTTGTAAACCAAAGCCAGTACGCGCTATGAAGCTGAGAAAGCAATAAGCTGATCAGAATAAAACTCCCTGCAAAAGCTAAAACAAATCGATCTATTGTCATGGCTCCTCTCCTTGTATTTCTATTTTTGAGTTATCAATGGCATTTAAACCAGTGCCATTTTCTATAACATATTTTATGAACTGTATCAAAAAACATGCCATGATTATTTCAGCTAAAAACAGAGACTGTAAATCATTGCACCTTGTATGAACCATGATACAAAAAACAATATTGTTGACACACAAACATCTTTCACATAAGTTCGGGTTCCAAAGAAAACAAAGTCATATCCCTTTCACCGATGTTCGATTCGATACCGTGATAGACTTTTGAGACATTCTCAATCATTAACCTGACTCACAAATTATGGATTCATGTGTTGAGTTACATTCTTCACCGGAATTATTGATATGTCAAAGCGTCAAAAAAATAATCTGCCCGGCCCCCAATCGGGAAATACAAAAGATGCGGTTTTGAGTGCCAAAGGCACAGCAAGGGCACAGGCCGGCCATTTATGGATCTATCGAAGTGATCTGATCGGCAAACCGGATGTTGAAAGCGGATCTGTCGTGCGTGTGCTGGATTATCGGGGCCGATTTCTTGCAATGGCACATTATCACGAAGAATCTGAAATCTCGTTGCGGTTGTTATCCCAAAAGGAAGAAACAATCGATCGGAATTTCTGGCGCAGCCGTCTTGAATCTGCAACACGATGGCGCATGCAGATCACGACCAACACAAACGCATACCGGCTGGTACACTCCGAGGGCGACCTGCTTCCGGGACTCATCATCGACCGATACGCGGATTCCTTTTCCATTCAGACCCTCACGCGTGGAATGGATCTGTTGAAGCCAATGTGGGTTGAACTGCTCAATGAAGCATTTCAACCACTCCTGATCGTCGAACGAAACGATGTCAAGGTACGCCAGCTCGAACACTTACCATTGACCGCGGGTCTGCTTCATGGTAATCCGGCCGATCTTGGCGAAATTCTCATCGAAGAAAATGGAATCCGATTTGCCGTTGATCTCATTCAGGGCCAAAAAACCGGAGCCTTCCTTGATCAACGCGAAAATCGGGCCGCAGCTATGGACTATGCCCACGGACGCGGATTAGACTGTTTCAGTTTTAATGGTTCTTTTGCACTTCACCTTGCAAAAGCCTGTGAAACCGTGACCGCAATCGATATCTCCGCACCTGCACTGGACCGGGCCCGCCGAAACGCAGCTTTGAATGAAATGGAGAATGTCGAATTCCTGGAAGGCAATGTTTTTGACAAGCTGAATGATTTTGAAGATGCGGGTGAACGCTTTGATATAGTCGTGTTAGACCCGCCCGCCTTTGCCAAAAACCGGGCAGCCCTCGAACCGGCCATGCGCGGATACAAGGAAATCAACCTGCGCGCTATTAAAATTTTAAACCCGGGCGGGATGCTCATCACCTGCTCCTGTTCCTATCACATCGGTGAGGCTCAGTTCCTGCAGATACTGAAAGAAGCTGCAAAGGATGCCGGACGTTCGGCGCAGATCATTGAAAAACGGATGCAGGGTCGCGACCACCCGATTCTGCTCTCTGTTCCGGAGACCTATTATCTGAAATGTATTGTATTGCGAATTCTATAATTCTTCTCACACAGCACAGGGCAAAAACGTACGGAAATCATATCCCTCCATATAGATGATGAAGAGCAAACCAACAGTCTTGTTTACACCGGATCTGGTCTGTCAAAAAATGGCATGTATATTGCTATTCAATTCTTTACTTTCATTGATTTAGTTGATTAGAATTACATCTTACGAACGGAGGCATGATCATGAATACAAAAATCAAATCTGAAAATCGGAAAATAACCACCAATCTCTATCAAATCATTGAGTCTGTTGAGGAACAGTTGCAGACAGAGGAGACCGGGCTTCTGTCTTCCATTGTATTGCACCTGATAGACTCTGGTAAGATCAGGCTGACCTGTGAAACAGAAAGCTGCCGCTCTCTCTGGAACTGAACAAAGACCGTAAGGTCCTGCTGGGCCGGACTCTTTTATGGAAAATGACAGCAGGGTCTTGTGCATGCTTTGCAGGGTGATAATATGCACCCTTAAAAAATTATCCTTTTAATTGACACCGTGAATAAGATATGATCCATATAGAGTCAGATGTCTGCACGGGACATTATGGACTTCATATCATATTAAAAATCAGAATAATGAACATAGGAGAATGGTTATGAATTTCAAATCAATGGATGAGATATTGGATTTTGCGATTGAGAAAGAAAGAGAAGCAGTTGCGTTTTACACAGGATTGAGCAAAGAAGAAACTTTTTCAGGTTCAAAATCGGTTCTGAAAGAATTTGCCGATGAAGAAAAAAAGCATGAAAAACTGCTGATCAATTTTAAGGAAAACCGGGAAACCCTGGATGACTATAAGTTCAAATGGATATCGGATATAAAGCGAAGTAATTATATCGTAGATATTCCTTATGAAAAGGGTATGCCATTCACAGACACATTGCGATTGGCCATGAAACGTGAAGAAAAAGCACTGCAATTATACAACGAACTGGTTGCAAAAGCAGATGATGAAGGTTCAAAAAAAATATTCAAGATGCTTTGCCAGGAAGAAGCCAAACATAAAAATATCCTTGAGACTATTTATGATGACCATATGGCCCTGCAAGGCGACTAACCGGAATTGTTCTGTGATGCCATGAACGAAACCGTTACCTCTTTCAGTTGGCTGTTTTGATATATGACAATCAAAGAGTGGTCCTGCTTGTTTTGAATCAGAAGCCTGTTTGTTGGTTCATAATTATAAAGGGCACTGGTCCAGGAGGCCAGGCCGCGGAGAAATGGATCCTGAGCGGTCATGAATGGAATCAGATAGTCAATCGATGATTGGACAAGAGCGGGTTCTGCATGAGCAAACTGTCCGATGCCCCACAGAACCCCTCTTTGAAGAATGGCATGTTCAATAAAATTTCCATGCGGCATGATGAAGGAGAGCAAAAGATGATGGTATTCTCCTGCCATGTCTTTATTCTGAGCCATGATTTCCCCCATGGCTTCGGGTGATCCCCACCCAATGCCTCCGGATTCATCATTCAGGTTCCAGATCAGACGGCGCATGACAACACGCGCAGATTCTGGGTTCCGGGCAGCCATCATGGAAACCACACGCCCCATGGCAGTTATCGCACGCCATTTTAACAGCTCATTGCCAGCATGAAAAAAAGAAAATAGCGGATTAACCACCTGTATGGACGGCAGATTACAGATTTCTTCAAGAGCTGCGGGAAATTCATCTTTTTCCAGCAGCTCTTGAATCTGTATTTTCAGTTTTCGAAACCGCATGTGATTATCATCCGTCCAGACTGCCGCAAGGTCATGATCTTTTCCCAACAGCACACGATTTACCCTTCCCATGAGATACAATCTGCAGGACAATTACGGATGGCCTCGTCTACACACTCTTCCGGATAGTTTTCAAGGTCGGAGATCGCCACATACCTCAGATCATTTAATGCAAATACCTGAGGGCAGACTTCCACACAGATTTCACAAAGAATGCAATCCCCCATTTCAATCGTCGGTTTTCTCATGTTCAAAACTTTCCAAGCAGATTCAAAATTTTTTCCTCAATCTGGTCCCGAACCTCTCTTATGAAAGATAGATCCTTTCCCGAAGGATCCGGTAGATTCCACTCAACCCTTTCCGTACCGTGAACAAGCGGGCAGGCCTCACCGCACCCCATGGTTACAATCATATCCGGTTTACCCTTTGCAATCGCTTTTTCGATGGATTGGGGAACCCGGAAAGCCATATCAATCCCCTTTTCTGCCATAACCTCTTCCATCATGGGATTGATTTTCTCTACCGGAGTACTCCCTCCCCGGAGTGCCTCCACTTTTTCACCACCGTAATATTG
>PNOB01000126.1 GCA_013824585.1 Desulfobacterium sp.
GAGGTCTATGCCTACAACAGAGCCCGGGCCATATCCATTCAGGTTTAAAAAGGATGCAAAATTCCTGGACAACCGGTCCAGATCGGAAAAAGTGAGCATCTTGCCCATGTAGTAAAGAGCCGGTCTTTCCGGAGAATGAGTGAGTCCTTCTTCAAGAAGATCAACATAGGTTTTTTCAGGGATCTGAATTTCCGATGATACATGATTATCATAATGCTGCAACCAGGGTTTTTGATCGTCTTTGGACATGCTGATTCTCCTCAATAAATTAATATGTTATTGAAAAAACTCCTATAGCCCCATACATTTTGCAATTATGCCTTTCATAATTTCATTGGTTCCGGCGAATATGGACATGACGCGGACATCTCTGAAATCTTTGACCACCGGGCATTTTTCCAGGGTTCCGATTTCTCCAAGCAGATTCAAACTTGTTTCAGCCGTTTTTCTAGCCAGATCTGTTGCCCAGTATTTTGCCATGGAGGTTTCGATGACAACATTTTGCCCTTCCATGTGATCGGCGATCAATTTATCGAGGAATGTTCGACCCATTTTAACTTCAGTTGCCATCTCAACAAGTGTAAACTGAACAACCTGAGATTTGGTATGAAAATTACCGGCATTGTTTTTTTCCTGACAAAGAGTCAGGGTGGAGTTCAGAATTTTTTCTGCTGCAGCAAGACCCATGACAGCACAGACCAGTCTTTCCTGCTGGAGCTTTTCCATCAACATGATGAAACCAGAACCTTTTTCTCCAAGCTGGTTTGTTTTTGGTATTCTGCAATTGTTGAAAAACAATTCAGAGGTATCCTGACTTTTAAGGCCCATCTTATTGAGCTGGCGCCCTTTTTGAAAACCCGGAGTTTCGGATTCAACCAGATAAAGAGAAATGGCTTGATGAGGATTCTCAATAAGGGGGTCCCGTGCAGCAACAATTACGAGATCTGAATTGATACCATTGGAGATAAAGGTTTTGGAACCGTTAAGGATAATTTCATCACCTTCGGCGACAGCGGTTGTTTTCATAGATGCCAGGTCACTTCCTGCATCCGGTTCTGTCATTGCGATTGCTGTAATGATATCTCCGGAAACACAGCCTGGAAGGTATTTCTGTTTTTGCGCATCCGTCGCATAGGTGTTGATATAAGGAACAATTATATCACTGTGAAGGGGTGCGGCCAGGCCGGTTCAGATATCTGTGACAGCTCTTCGATTACAATCACGGAGTAAAGGAAATCACCACCAAGCCCGCCATATTTTTTTGAAATGCCGGTACAGAGAAACCCCTGTTCTCCCATTTTTTTCCATATGGTTCTGGGGACAATTTTGTCCTGTTCCCATTGCAGACCATGGGGTTGTATTTCTTTGACTAAAAAGGAGCGTAATTTTTCTCTGAACTGATTGTGATTGTCTGTATATTGTAATAATGAGGCCATTCTTCAACCTTTGAGGATATGGTATTGGGCTGTCGCTTACTTCCATCATATGATGGAAGTACCATAAATGGTTCGATCATGCCAAGTCAAGACAGATTTTTTCTATTCTGGTTTTTTCTGGAGATTTTTTCGAATAAAGATGACTCAACTTTTTTCTATGTTCCTGGAAGTGTGTATGATAAGATTTTTTTCAAGGTTTGGGAAATGAGGTTGAAAGATGGAATGATGAATGTCAATGGGTATCTCTAAAACTTAGGACAGGATGTGGATCTCTTTAAATTTCATGCTGGAAAACATGCTGATGGGTTGGCACCTTTAGCAGATCGTATGCGGCCGAGAAACCTGGATGAGTTTTTTGGCCAGTCACACATCACCGGAAAAGGAACCATAATCCGCCATGCAATTGAGACAGATCAGATTTTTTCAATGATTTTATGGGGGCCTCCGGGATGCGGAAAAACCAGTCTTGCTTCCATTGTTGCCCGGAAAACCAATTCCAATTTTATCCAGATTTCTGCTGTTTTATCCGGCGTGAAAGAGATTCGGTCCGTGATCGAGGATGCAGAAAAACAGAGAGTTTTGTTTCGCAAGCAAACAATTCTTTTTGTAGACGAGATTCATCGATTCAATAAGGCCCAGCAGGATGCTTTTTTACAACATGTGGAAAGCGGTCTGATTACCCTGATTGGAGCAACAACTGAAAATCCGTCGTTTGAGGTAATCCCTGCGTTACTATCACGTTGCAGGGTAATTGTTTACATCCAATCCCATATGAGGATATCTCAACAATAATCAAAAGAGCATTATCGGATGAAGAAAGAGGGCTCGGAAAGAGATCTGTCCGGATTGAAAAACAGGCCTTGGACCACCTGGTTGCTGTGTCGGATGGTGATGTTCGAACTGCGCTGAACAATCTTGAGGTAGCATCTTCTCTGGTGGTTTCCAGGAAAAAGAAGGATGATGTTTTGATTGATGAAGGCGTAATGCTTTGTATACAGGATCTTGAAATAGCGCTTCAGCAAAAAGCATTGCGGTATGATAAAAATGGTGAAGAGCACTACAATCTGATATCCGCCTTTCATAAAAGCCTTCGTGGCAGTGATCCTGACGCTGCTTCATATTGGCTTATTCGTATGATAGAGGCTGGCGAAGATCCTCTGTTTATCGGAAGAAGAATGGTCAGATTCGCATCAGAGGATGTGGGAAATGCAGATCCGAATGCGTTGAATGTCGCCCTTAACGCTGTAAATGCCTTTCGTTTTCTTGGTCACCCGGAAGGGGATCTGTCATTACTGCAAGCGGCTGTTTATCTGGCAACAGCTCCGAAAAGCAACAGCCTGTATCAAACTGAAAAACAGGTTTCCCAAATTGTACAGAAAACCGGTTCTCTGCCTGTTCCCCATCATATTCGAAATGCACCTACCCATCTGATGAAGGATTTGGGTTATGGCAAGGGATATCTGTATGCTCACGATTATCAGGATGGGTTTATACCACAAACCTATTTGCCGAAAGAGTTGGAGGAACAAATCTACTATGTTCCTACCCAGAGAGGATATGAAAAGATTATTAAACAACGGCTTGATAAATGGAGGGAACTCAGGAAGAAAAAAACATCGGGCAGATGAAAACCCCTCCTGAAAGAACTTGACAAAAGGCACGAATATATTAAAAGAGACAGTGAAACAAATTTCTAAATGCGCGTGTAATGAATTACACAGTACAGGTAAAAATTTTTTTGTTCAGAGTCATAACAATGTTTTTGGATTTAAACATGAATGTCGTGCCAAGAAAAAATGTTTGTATTTTTTGTTTTATCCCTGGATGATCTGAATTCTTAAAAAAAATCGTCCACTATTACCCTGCATAGGTGAGGCAGCAAACCATGAAAAATATAGTTTTGATTATTTGTGTCATGTTATTTGGCATCGGTGTTTCTTTTGTTGATGCAGCAGAAAAAGACAAACCAGGGGTTACCATCAAAATTGCGACTCTTGCTCCTAAGGGTTCCGCTCTGATGAACGTACTTGAAGAGCTGAGAAATCGGGTAAGGGAAGAAACAAAAAATGAAGTGTATTTTAAAATCTATCCTGGAGCGATTCAAGGAGATGAAAAAGATGTATTGACAAAAATCAGGCTCGGACAACTCCAGGGAGGCGCGTTTACCAGCAATGGGATGGGAAGAATTGTTCCGGAGGTCAGGGTAACGGATATCCCTTATTTGTTTAAGAATTATGAAGAGGTTGCCTATGTTCGGTCCAAGATAAAAGATAAATTGGAAAAGCTTTTTGATGAAAAAGATTTTGTTGTTGTTGCATGGGCAGATATCGGATTTGTTCATCTTTTTTCAAAAGAGCCGGTTACCGCTGAAAATCTGAAAAATTTAAAAGTATGGGTATGGGGCGATGATGTATTGAGTATGACAATATGGAAAACCGTTGGAGTGACACCCATTTCTCTTTCCATTACAGATGTACTTACGTCTCTTTCAACAAAATTGATTGATACCGCTCCCTCAACCCCCTTTGGAGCGGTGGCGTTCAGATGGTATACAAAATTCAATTATATCTCAGAAATTCCGTCAACCGACCCATCTTCGGCACTTCTGGTTTCCAAAAATACCTGGAATAAGATTTCACCGGAAAGCAAGGAAAAGATCGCAAGGATTGCAGAATGGTATCATACTACGATTACCACTACCAATCGAAAGGCAAATGCAGACAGTCTGAAAATATTAAAAGATGCAGGCATCAAAGTGGCTCCAGCAACAGAGAAGAGCATTAAGTTCGTAACCGATATGCAAATGAAAACAAGAGAGGCGCTCATCGGCAAACTTTACTCCAGGGAGCTTTTAAATGAAGTGCTGGGGTATCTTGATGAGTACAGGAAAATGAATCCGAACAGCGATTACATAAGAATCCAATAAGGGAAACAAAAATGATCTGCCATGAATGCGGAAAAGAGGTTGAAGACGATACAAGGATATGTCCGATCTGCTACGTTAGTTTACTTGAAACCGGCAGTTTTTTTGATAAGATTGCAAAAATTGAGGGATTTTTTTTATCAGCCTGTCTGGCCATGATGGTGATCATGGTGCTCCTCCAGATTTTCCTACGGAATTTTTTTTCAAGCGGAATCGCTGGCGGAGATGCCATTGTAAGACATTTGCTCTTATGGGTTGGATTCCTGGGAGCCGGTCTTGCAACCAGAGGTGGCATGCATATCCGGGTTGATATCGCATCAAAGATCCTATCTCAAAAGGGGATGAGGGTTGCTAACGTATTTACCGATTTTTTTTCTGTAATCGTTGGCTGCTTTCTGGTTTATGCATCCTTTAGTTTTGTCAAACTGGAATATCAATCTGCAGATAAACTGCTTTTTATGCACCTTCCAATCTGGGCTATGGAGAGTATCATACCGATTGGTTTTTTGATCATCACCCTCCGATTTGCATCAAAAGGAATCGAAAGAATTTTCAAGCTGGTAAAGGAAACCTAAAATGACAACACTGATTGTTCTGGTGATCACTCTAATGGCGATCATGGGTGCTCCGGTTTTTATCGTATTATCCGCATTTGCCATGCTTGGGTTTTATATGACGGAAATTCCGCTGGCAGCTATTATTGTTGATCTTTACAGTAATTTTTCCAGCCAGCCGCTTTTATACACCATACCTTTGTTTACTTTTGCCGGTTATATACTTGCTGAAAGCAAAACCTCAATAAGACTGGTGAATTTTTCCAGTGCGATCCTGGGTTGGCTTCCTGGCGGCCTGGCCATTGTCGCACTCGTCACATGTGCATTTTTTACAGCTTTTACAGGAGCCTCCGGTGTGACCATTATTGCCTTGGGAGGTCTTTTATATCCGGCAATGATTAAAGAGAAGTACCCGGAAAAATTCTCTCTTGGATTACTGACATCTTCCGGAAGTCTTGGGCTTTTGTTCCCTCCAAGTCTCCCCATTATTCTGTTTGGTGTTGTATCGGAAGCAAGCATAAACCAATTATTTGCCGCTGGTCTGCTCCCTGGAATTTTTCTTATTATTCTTCTTTCTTTATACGGTATATTCATTGGGAAAAGGGATGCGGTTGTCCAAACAAAATTTCATTTCGCAGAAGTACTCAGGACGGCAAATAAGGCAAAGTGGGAGCTTTTTATTCCCGTCATCGTGGCTGTGGGCATATATGGAGGTTTTTTTACATTAGGGGAGATTGCATCAATTACCGTCGCCTACTCAATAATCGTTGAGGTTTTTATTCAAAAAGATATCCGGATTTCTCAAATTCCCTCGATCATGAAAAGGAGTATGATACTGGTAGGGGGGATACTGGTGATTTTAGGAGGCGCATATGGTTTGACAAATTACCTGATTGATGCTGAAATTCCAATGCTAATACTGGATTCCATGCGAGTCTATATCACTTCGAAGTTTTTGTTCCTGCTTACCCTGAATATTTTTCTTTTAATTGTCGGATGTGTTCTGGATATTTTTTCAGCGATCCTTGTAACGGTTCCACTGATTCTCCCAATCGCAGAAAGTTATGGAATCAATCCTGTGCACCTTGGAATTATCTTTTTAACAAACCTAGAAATCGGTTATTCAACACCACCTGTTGGAATGAATCTGTTTATTGCATCCTTCCGGTTCAACAAATCGGTTCTCACATTGTATCGGTCAACCATTCCGTTTCTGGTTATTCTCTTTATTGCACTCATGTTCATTACATACATGCCGCAACTCAGTCTGTGGCTTGTGGACTATCTTCATATCAAATAGCCAGGCCAAAATGGTAGACAATGAAAATCAGTGTGAATCTTTTTGCCACGCTTGTCTGTTTTAAACCTGAAAATACAGGAAGGGCTCCATGGACAGTGGATTGTTCAGAAGGGATCACTGTCGGAGAATTGCTTGGCTTGTTGAAAGTGCCTTCTACCAAAGCACGGATTCTCTTTGTCAATAATGTTCACGCCAATGAAAAAACAGTTCTGAAAGATGGAGATCAGGTGGGAATATTTCCTCTGGTAGGAGGCGGATAGATGATGAGATGAATGGTTTTGTTTTTCCATTCATGAGATAAAAATCCTTCCGCGTCGATATCTTTCCCAAAGATCGTCTGTTTTTTACAGACAGTTCTGAATCTGTCTTTTTGGTGAAGGATGAAATCTTGAAATAAGCTTCCATTGACTCGTATGCCTGTTTTGAAAAGCCCTGGCCCCAGTTCTTTGGCAATCGTATTAAAAAGTTTCAAGGTAAAGTCAATTACCTGTTTATGAGAAACAGTTGATTGTTGCTGATAAGAGATATTTTTCCGAAAGGTAGAATAAAATCCTGATTTTCGAAATGTTGCACCGACAAGTCCCGGCATTGCAGCCGACAGGGCAAGTATTGAACCTTGCTTTAAAAAAGTGTTTTTTACATCATCAACAGCCTTGCCATCAAGGAAAATGGTTTGAATGCGATGGTCAATATATTCTGGAGCAACTCCGATATCGATTGTTAAAAAATGATGAATAGAGGTTCCTGCGATTGTTGAAGCAAGGATTCCCTGGGCCAGCAATTGGTGAAAAAAAGATATCGGATCAGCAACGATATGGACAACGGTATCCTGTTTCATGAAGAATACGGCAAGGATTTGATTTATTGGTTTTAAAAAAACAAGGGAGGTTCCCAAGGCCTCCCTTGTGATTTATGAGTCAGATTATTATCCATTACACTCCCTACCAGTTGAAAACCTGATCAAGTTCATCCCCGGTTACTGCAAAAGTAACATTATGGGGTGGAAGCGGTTCTTTTGAAAAAAAGTCAGGAAGCCTGTCATGGGCTGATGTAAAGCCGGCACGGGAATTAAAGCTCCTTTCAAAATCGAGTATTTTTTTCCCTAACGCAACCACATCGTCTGCTGTCAGATTTTGTCCGGTAAAGGCGGATAATACATCCAGCATGTCCTGGAAGGTATCTTGCTGGTCCAGTATGGCAAATGCGATAAACAGACAATATCCTGTCGCATCGATTGCTGCTGTGGCAATTTGCAGATTCCGGGAAAGTTCAACCTGACCTTTTGGTTTCAAAGGGTCTACATCACCCCCAACCTTCAGAATATTGGCAGTTACAGCATATCCTGCTGTATGATCTGCTCCCATTGGCGATGTCGCATAGGTGACCGCTATCCCCTGAACAGCTCTTGGATCATAAGCCGGCATGGATTGGCCCTTCACAGTGGGAACCCTTTCCACGCCGAAAACTTTTCCTGTAACTTCTGCACCGCAGCCAAGAATACGACCAAGGTAAGATCCTTTACCAACTTCTTTTACTAGATTGATTGCGGCCTGACTATCTCCGAATTTCGCGATTCCGGCTTCCATGGCGATTCCGATGGTCACCCCCATCTCAATGGTGTCGACACCAAAATCATCATCAAGCCTGTCAAGTTGTGCAATCGCATCAAGGTCATCAATTCCGCAGTTCCCGCCATGAGCCCATATGGTTTCGTATTCTGGCTGCTTGCTTAAGAATTTTCCATTTTTATCTGGATATGTACCTGAACATTGGATAACACAACCGCTGTGACAACCGTGGGTTGCGTTGCCTCCACGGCTTTTTTCTGTTTCAGCCAATGTTTCACCGCTGATCTTGGAGGCACCTGCAAATTGGCCTGTTGAAAAGTTATTCACAGGATATGCACCAGCTTCGTTAATGATGTTTGTCAATACATTGGTTCCATATGATGGAAGACCTTCTCCGGTTACAGGGTGTTTTTTTAATCCTTGTACAAATTTTTTATTGGCTTCCTTAAATTTTTTCGGATCTTTGGGTTGCCTGATTTTCATTCCGGAATCATCAAGTATGATTACCTTTACACCTTTTGATCCCATAACCGCACCAACCCCGCCGCGACCTGCATGACGTGTCGGTCTTGTCTCCATATCGGTAAAGGCAACCGAGGCTACCGGCATTTTCATTTCACCGGCAGGGCCGATTGAGATATAGGCAACTTTTTCGCCGTAGATGGTTTTCATTTTATCGATCAAATCATAATTTCCCATCATTTTAAGGGAATTGTCTTCGGTGATTTCCACCTTGTCTTTGCAGATGTAGATTTTATAGGTTGATTTCTTTAATGGTTTGCCTTCAAGAACAATCGCTGCATATCCGAGTCTTGCCAGAACTTGAGATGCCTGGCCGCCGGAGTTTGCTTCCTTTATTCCACCAGTCAATGGGCTTTTGCATCCTACTGATATTCTGCCTGATTGCGCTGCAGCAGAACCACTTAAAAGCCCTGGAGCAATGACAAGCTTGTTGTCTTCCCCAAGCGGATGGCATGTTGGTGGCACTTCTGTTGCGATAATTGCAGAGGTCATTCCACGACCTCCCAGTCCGTTGTATCCACCGAGTTCCTGGATTGAAGTTTTTGGGCCGTTTTTTGCCCCCATGTTAATCCGTAGAATCTTATCCATACTGTTTCCCCCTTTATAAATGTGAGCAATCAAGTAAAAGATACCGGAAAATGATTTCAGAAATTTGAAATAACGTGAGTCGATAAATGGATTAATTTACAAGGTACCTATCATGGGTTTGGCGATTTTTCAAGATTGAAAAGGATTTTCACTTTCCTTGACATGACTGGATTGATGAGGCATGTTGCCATCTGTTTTATGTTCGGATCCTGTAGCTTTCGTTCCAGATTGTTTTGCAGTTTCATTTATTATTATCATAGGGAGAGAGTATGGAAAGCATACCTTACAACTTATCAATTCAGATTTACTATGAGGATACAGATCATTCCGGTGTTGTTTATCACGCCAACTATTTGAAGTATTTTGAACGGGCAAGAGAACATGTTATCGGGACAGATGAGCTGGTAAGATTGTGGAAAAAAGAAGGACTTGGTTTTGCGGTCTATAAGGCGGATCTGGTTTATTCTGAGGGGGTAGAGTTTGGTGAGACCATTGATATTCGATCAACCTATAAGCTGGATAGTGATTATCGAATGATTTGGTCCCATGCGGCCTGGCGGAAAGGAGGAAAAAAACCAGCTGTTTCCTGTGAGTTGCATCTGGTATGTTTGGATAAAAATAAAAAATTAATTCCAATTCCTCCCATTCTTACTAAATAAAAAATGGGCACATTGTGCGCATGGGGAGAAGAATATTTCGGATTGAACAGGTTATTCTGGGTACTTTTTGTTGATATCAAAAAACCGGTTCATATCCTTAAAAAAAAGATCTACAAGGTTAGGATCAAAATGTTTTCCACGCTCTTGTTTTATTTTTTCAATGACCTGATCTTGAGGCCATGCTTTTTTATATACACGGCTGTGACTTAATGCATCAAATACATCTGCAAGACCCGTAATTCTTCCATAAATATGAATTTTCTCTCCTTTTAAACCCTGGGGGTAACCACTGCCATCCCAATGTTCATGATGTTGCTGGGCTACAATGGTTGCAGCTTGCAGGATTTTCCGTTTTGAACTTTTTAGGATTTCATGACCGATTCCACTATGGTTTCGAATGACAGCATACTCATCCAGTGTGAGAGCTGCCGGCTTATTTAAAATTGCATCCGGAATCCCTATTTTTCCGACATCATGCATGGGAGATGCAAGTTTTAGAAGTTCTGCCTCATGTTCATCCAGTCCTGCTAACAGTGCCATTTGGAAAGAAAATTCGGCAACTCTTCTGACATGGTTGACAAGTCCTTTAGAACGGGTATCAACGAGCTCACCAAGAGTAAAAATAATTTCCTTTTGTGTATCTACAATTTCCTGGGATAAATATATATTGTCATACACGATTGCAACATTAGAAGAAAAAATTCTGATTAAATCTCTCTCCAGCTCTGTTAAATTTTTACAACCATTCAGATAGATGAAATTTTGAGCTCCTGTTTTTGTGCGGAAATATCCGATATAGGAGTCATCGATAAATAATCCTTTTTTCTTTTCAAGGGCGATATTTAATTGGTCTTGAATGGATCTGGGGAGAATTTTCTGGGCATCCTGATGCACGATATTTTTAAACTCACCGGTTCCGGCCAGGATAGAGAAGTTATGGTTTTCAAGCAAGGCTGCAAAACCAGAAGCCTCTATGTTGGAAGTGCTTTTATCAAGATTCAGGATGGATGATATCTGGTTCAGGACTCCTGCGGTAAAATTTTCTAAAGAGTTGTTGCTGAAAATATGTTCGGATGAGTGGATAACCAGTTCCAGAACCCGTCTTGTTTTATCAATCGTTATAAGATCTTTATATGCTCGCAGCGATGCAGTAATGGTTGTATAAAGTTTTCTGGATGTAAGTTCCGTCTTTTCTTTATACTCATTGATGTCATATTCCATAATGACATTCTGTTCAGGCGCTTTCCCGGGTTGACCGGTCCGAAGGATGACACGGATAAATTTATTGAGTAAGGTTTTTCTTATGTATTGTACAACCTCCAGCCCAGCATTCTCAGTTTCCATCACCACATCTAAGAGGACGATAGCGATATCTGGATATTTTTCAACAAGTTCTTTTGTTTCTTTTCCTGAATAAGCGCTGATAAATTCAAGCCGTCGACCATCGAAAAGGTAATCTGAGAGAACCATTTTGGTGATCTGATGAAGCTCTTCTTCATCATCGGCAATCAGAATTTTCCAGGGGTTTTCATTTTCTTCTTTCAATTTATCTCCTGTGTTTTCTGGGTGACAGTACAGCCATATTACTAAATATATAAAAAAAAAGCAATTCATCATGTTATTGTATCTCGAATGATAGTAGGTTGAAATTTCAAATTTAGACTATATATCTCGATTCGTGTAACAGATTTCATATCTTTCGGGTGATTCATTTCATTGCATTTTTAAAATTCTTGGAGTATAAGATCAGCCATACTGGCAAAAAAGATACGAACAGTATCCTATAATTTTAGCCTGCAACGCCAGAATTCAAACTCAACTAATAAAACAGGAGGAAAAAGTCATGAAGAAAGTGATCACAATGGTAATTGGAATTCTTTTCTTAACAGCTTCCGTTTCTTTTGCGGAATCTAC
>PNOB01000127.1 GCA_013824585.1 Desulfobacterium sp.
GTGAGTAACTGAATATAGAAATTCATAGAAATTTGAAAATATTATTTGCTTTTTAAATTACAGAACTCATTTTCTTTAATCAATACATATCATCAGAAACAGACATTTTTTTCTCTTTTTCTGTGAATAGTGGGGACGTTGTTGACAAATTGTACAAAAATACGACGACAGGCAGACAACAAAATTTGTTTTGAATCATGCTGTCGCCATGCTATGTAGCCCGCATCTGTTCATCAACCATAGCTCGCACTACAGGTTGACGCCCCCCTATGGTCGATCTCTCCTATTGAAGAAATCCGGAGTGGGGATATTTCATAGCAAAAGCGGAATGAATGATTTTATAGCGAAGTCGTTCACTGTCTGAGTGGATTAGGGATCGTTTGGAAAAAACAGTTTACATCCCCGGCTGTTTTTGCCGGAAGCAGTCTGGACAAAACGTAATCATTTATTTCATGTCTGCCATTTTGTTTTTTCCTTACGAGCCCTTATCCATGAGTTTGAACGACGAAGTCTTAAAATTATTCATGGAGCGCTGTTCGAAGAAGAATACTTCACTTCTCATAATCACTGAACTGTCAAGATTCAGGATCTGACCTTTTTATGACCCCTTATCTTTTATTAAATACTGGCCATATCATCAAGGAATCTCATAAAGGAATCTTGACAATCTGTGCACTCTAATGTACACTGCTGTACATAACAGAAAGGAGTGACAGATGAAAACAATAACATTCACCGAATTTCGTAAACGCGCATCCAGTCTTTTTTCTGCAGTTGAGAGTGGGGAGGTTTTCGTTGTTTTGCGTCATGGGAAACCTATTGCTGAAATCTCGCCACTATCAAAATCGAATATACTCCCTTCATGGAAAAAGCCAGGCTTGCGACTCTCTGTCAAAGGGACAGAATTGTCTTCAGCTATTTTAGAGGAGCGTGAACGTGAAAACGTTCTTTGATTCTTCAGCATTTGCAAAAAGATATGTAGAGGAAACAGGAAGTCAAGTTGTTGATGACATCTGCTATAATGCAACAGAAGTTTCCATTAGTGTCATCTGTGTTCCTGAAATTATATCAGCTCTGAACCGTCGACTTCGAGAAAAAAGCCTTTCCCGTCAGGATTACGTTACGATCAAACAACACCTGTCAGATGACGTTCGGGATACTATAGTAGTTAACTTGATATCAGAAGTCATTATGATGTCGACTAAACTTCTTGAATCTTCACCGCTTCGTGCAATGGATGCAATTCACGTGGCGTGTGCTTTAATCTGGGGGGCTGAATTATTTGTATCCTCTGATATGCGACAGCTCGCTGCTGCGAAAAAGGCAGGTTTGAAGATCAAATCTGTTTAGAATGATCAATATCTCACAGAACCGAATCACAAATGTGTCTGGTGAGTTCAACCGGGGTTTTATGATATTTTTGCACCGGGACTGATAACTGATAGTCAAGCCTGTTTCAATTCCAATAAAAAGTTCTATCCCTATGTAAATTTGTGAAAAAAATTCGATCTCTACATGCGAAGGATGCGAGCTGAGTTCAGTATCGCCAGAAGCGCCGTGCCCATGTCGGCAAAGACCGCTTCCCACATGGATGCCAGACCAAAGGCGCCGAAAGAAATAAAAACGATTTTTATGGTAAGGGCAAGGAAGATGTTCTGCCATACGATTTTTCGGGTCTGCTTGGCAATGGTTATGGCTTCCGCCACTTTTAACGGGGAGTCTGACATGAGAACCACATCGGCGGTTTCAATGGCAGCGTCGGAACCCATCGCGCCCATGGCAATGCCTACATCCGCCCGGGCAAGAACAGGGGCATCGTTTATACCGTCTCCCACAAAGGCGGTTGTGCTGCCTTTTGGGGACTGCTGAGCGATTTTTTCAAAAACCGTAACCTTTTCTTCCGGCAGAAGATCGGAATACAACTGATCAAGGCCCAGTTCAATTGATACTGCCTGGGCAGCGCATTTGTTGTCGCCGGTCAACATCACAATCTGTTTGACTCCTTGGTCCCGAAGTTTATAGATCGTCTGTTGGGCATCGGCCCGGATTTCATCCCCGATGGAAATAATCCCGGCAAGCTTACCGTCCACAACAATCTGGGCTACGGTTGTGTCAAAGCTGCACTGGTTGTGATTGACTTCTTCCTGATGAAGAAGGCTGTCGTTTCCCACAAGAACCAAATGTCCTTTATAAACGGCACTTACTCCTTTTCCATTAACGCTTTTGTGGTCGGATATCTGACTGTTTTCCAGTTCGCCGCCGGCAAGGGAATATGCAGACAAAATGGACGTGGCAATGGGATGGGTGGACTGGTATTCTGCCGCTGCCGCAAATTCAAGTACTTCTTTTTTGGAATATCCATTCAAAGTGATCACATCGTGAACAACAAACACACCTTTAGTCAGGGTTCCGGTTTTGTCGAATACAACGGTTTTGATAGATGAGAGGGCATCGATAAAATTGGACCCCTTCACCAGAATGCCATTTCTGGATGCTTTCCCGATGCCGCCGAAATATCCCAGGGGAATACTGATAACCAGTGCACAGGGGCATGAAATGACCAGTATCACCAATGCCCGGTACAGCCAGGTTTCAGAAGATGCGCCGTCAATGAACAGCGGCGTGATAAAGGCAATACAGGCGGCGATGATGACCACCATTGGCGTATAGTATCGGGCAAAGGTAGTAATGAACTTTTCTGTTTTTGCTTTTTTCGCAGCCGCATTTTCGACCAGGTCCAGTATTTTAGAAATGGAGGACTCGTGAAAGGGTCGCGTGACCGTGATGGTCAATGCACCGGTTTGATTGATCTGACCGGCCATGACCGAATCACCCGGTTTTTTGCTTACAGGAATGAACTCACCGGTTAATGCGGAGGTATCGATTTGAGAGCTTCCGGAAAGGATCTTGCCGTCAAGGGGTATCTTATCGCCGGGTTTAACCAGTATGGTCTCACCGACGGAAACAGCCTCGGGACGAACCTCTTTATAACCATCGGATATCTGAACCAGCGCTTTGTCCGGCCGGGCATTTAACAACCCACGGATCGAACGGCGGGACCGGGATACAGCCACCTGCTGGAGGAGTTCTCCGATTTTAAAAAAAATCATGACTCCGATGGCTTCTGAATAGGCATGAATCGTGATCGCCCCGATCGTGGCAATGACCATGAGTACATTTTCATCAAAGAAGTCAAGCCGAAGAATTGTTTTTGCGGCATTCAGAAGAACGTTCCAGCCGGCCAGAACATAAGCCACAAGAACGATCATAATTTCCAGATTCGCAAATGGTTGAGCATGGAACCAGTCTTCAGATAAAAGCTGGGCCAGAAAAAGAATGCTGGATAGAACAAGAACGGCAATCGCATTTTTGGAAATAATCCTGTCTGTATCTTCTGCCGGGGATTGGGTTTTGGGAGTCAGTTCAACTTCTGGATTCATCGAACGAACCTTATCGATCACCCGCTCCAGATCAATCGCTTTGACGCGCAGGGTCAAGTTGACAAAATCTAGTACAGCCTCTTCCACACCTTCCGCGTTTTTCAGCCCACGCTCAATTTTGGAAGCACATGAGGCACAGTCGATATTTTTTACACGATAAATTTGATCAATCATGATTCTTGTTCCTTATCTATGCTACAGTTCCTGGATATGCTCCATGCCCAGGTTGAGCAGTGTACGAATGTGTGCGTCATCCAGTGAATAATAAATCACCTTTCCTTCTCTCCTGATTTTGACGATTCTGGACTGTTTCAGATTTTTCAATTGATGAGAAACAGCCGGCTGCTTCATTTCCAACAAGGCACAGAGGTCGCAAACGCACATTTCGGATTCGCTCAATGCCCATAAAATCCGAATCCGGGTGTTGTCGCCAAAAAGTTTAAACATATCTGCCAATTCGAGAAGGGAAGATGAATCCGGCATTTTCGAGAAAACCATGGAGATCGTTTCCGGATGGATTCCGATTGTTTCACAGGTTTCAGCTATTGATTTTTTTGTGCTTAAATTGTTTTTTGACATGATTGATGGGCCCTTTTTTAAATTATCATATGCTTATATGAACATATAATAATTTATTTTTGATTTGTCAACCATATTGTTTTTGGAAAATAAAGGGATTAGACCTTAAACCGTGCCACCAGCTCTTTCAATTGCGCTGACAAGTCCCGAAGGTCCTCGGAATCTTTTTTCAACTGTGCACTGCTGTCGGTCATTTCTTCTGCTTTAAGGCTTGCATCTGAAATTTCATCGGCAATTGTTTTGGATACAGTTGATATCTGGGCGATATTCTGGTTTATATCCTGAACGCCATTAGAGCTTTGGGCGATATTGCCTGCCATTTCCTTGGTGGTTGCTGACTGCTCCTCTATGGATGCGGCAATCATGGATACGATTTCATTGATCTGGTTAATAACCGATGAGATTTTATCGATATAATCAACAGTGCTGGAAGTGGAGTTTTGGATGCTGGAAATTTTCTCCTTTATTTCATGAGTGGCCTTTGCTGTCTGTTTGGCCAGTTCTTTGATTTCATTGGCGACAACGGCAAACCCCTTACCCGCATCACCGGCACGGGCTGCCTCGATGGTGGCATTCAGGGCCAGCAGATTTGTCTGTTCGGATATTTCGGTAATGGTCTCTGTTACTTTTCCAATTTCCTTTGCTGCCTGCCCCAGATCCCTGACTCGACTGGATGCCATACTGGCCTGGGATACTGCGTTTTCGCTGATGCTGCGAGCTTTTTCGGAGTTTATTGAAATCTCATTGATGGTTGTGGTCATTTCTTCAACTGCTGCGGCCACGATACCGGCGTTCGTGGAAATCTGTTCCATGGAAGAGGCGATGGTATTGATGCTGGTACTCATTTCTCCGGATGATGTAGCAACGGAATTTGATTTTTTATAGGTTTCATCAGCGGCTTTTGAAATGATTCGGGAAATATCGGAAAACCGGTTTGATGCTAGATTTAATTTTTCCGAGTTTTTGGACACATCGGTAATGATGTGGGCGATTTTTTCAACAAATATATTGAAATGTCTGGCCAGGATGCCTACCTCATCATTGCTTTTTACTTTGAGGCGTGCCCTTAAGTCGCCTTCGCCGCTGGCAATGTCTTTGAGCAATCGCGTTGTCAGGATCAGAGGTGATGTGATGGAGTTGGACACAAAGAAAGAAAAGCCGATAAAAAGTATCGTCAAGATGACGGCACAGATGATCGTATAGAGAATCATACTTTCCACAGAGGAATTTATGTTTTTCAGAGATTCTTCCGCACGCAAATGCGCATCCTCATAATCGTCTTCATAAGCTCCGGCTCCGATGACCCAATCCCATGGCTCAAAATAAGTAATTGCAGCAATTTTCATCCGGGGCACAGTTTCTCCGGCAGTTTTGTTGATCCATGGGTAGCGCTGGAAGTTGATTGGGATTTGATTATCACCTGTTTTCATGGCCAGGGCTTTATTGATGATTTCCTGGATAAAAAAGGTTCCATTATCATCTTTGGCGTTCAGAATGTTTTCACCATCCCGTTTCCCATCCTTGGAAATGATATACTGACCCTTTTGATCTCCTGTGGCGCCCAGCACGTAAGCATATCCTGTTTTTCCGATAACGGAGTCCAGAATTCCTTTTCGCAAACTTTCCACATTTTCCTGTTTGACACCTACATATAATACGCCTGCCACTTTACCGGCACTGTCAATGATCGGTTCATACGCGGTAATGTACCAGGCATTAACCACAAAAGCCCGTCCATTGAAGGTGTTTCCTTTTAGAACAGCTTCAATGACCGGGTTGGGTTGATTCGGGTCCTCTTTGGTACCGATCCTGGGGATAAAGGTGCCGATGGCCCTTGTACCATCTTTTTGTTCAACATTGGTGCAGACACGGAGCATGTCGCCTGCTTCATTCATCCGTTGAAAAATAGTACAGGTACTTCCCACCATTGATTTGACTTTATCCACAACAGGAGATGGCTTGGACAAGTCCTGATTTTTTCCAAGCCACAGGTTTCCGACAGCCATTTTGTTCAAGGTGATTTTTTCTGTTTTTTTGGAAAACTGATTAACCGCATCCCATTCAACGGTTTCTTCCAGGAAGGAAACTGTACCGGTCTGGTTGAGTATTTCCCGGGCAACATTCAAATCGTGAAGCACCTTTTTTTTCGTGGACTCCTGTAGTGCGCGGCACATGATATAAATCCCACGGGCAACTTTGGAAGCCTCATTTTTTGTGAAATCGGATAACTGTGATTCGATTTCCTTTTCAGACCGGGCGCTCTCCTTTTCAATAATCTTTTCCTGAAAAATAAGGACAGAAACGATCAGTATTGTTATGGCGACAATGCCGGTTGTGCAGATGGTGATAATTTTGGTCTTGATGCTTTTTCCGATCATGCAAAGCTCCTTTATTTTTACCGCTGTTGATGGATCAACGATGACGAATGGCGGTGTCTTGTCATAAACAAGGTGGCGCAACTGTAGGTTGCGGCCAAGTCTGAGCTGAGTGCGCTATTCAAAATCTATTCAACATTTGATTATTCATATTATAGATTGTGTCCGTATGTCAAGCTGAACACATCCTATTGTATTATTGGGATCAATACAGGTATAATGAAAAAGTTGATTGAACGATAAAAATGAATGAAACAGAACGAGAAGTATGATTCTGAGTTTGGTGAATATTTTGAGCCTTACCCGATTATTGACATGCAACCAGGGTTTGATTATACAGGATTCATGAAAAACATTTTTATTGGTAATTCAAATTGTTTCCTATCAGAATCAAATAAATTCCTGTTGGTGTTGAAATTATCCGGGGAGAAAACAGATGATGAAAAAGAATATTCTCTATTTTTTATGTGGGCTGTTTTTCTTGGGAACGAATACCCTTGCTGCAAGGGAAGTAACAACGCTCTGCCGGTTTGTTGATCCGGACAGCGGACATCCTGTCCTTGGTGCAGTGATGGAGAAAGATGATATCCTTCCCTTGCAGGCAGTTTATTCCAGCCTGAACAATGGAGAAACCAGTAAGCTTCTGGAGTCTCTTGAAACGTTTTTTATGAACGGTGGATCAGAAGGGAAAACGCTTGCCAATCTGTTGGCTTCCCATGCGGAGAAGAATCATTATCCTCTTTTGAAAGCGAAAAATGTTCAGTTGTTAACCCCGCTTGAACCGAAAAAACTGATTGCCGGTTCTATTTTTGAAGGACACGCAACTCGGTCCCGTGAAGCCTGGGCCAGAGAATTGATGCCGGTTCAGTGGGCTCTCGCGAAAATGATCGGCGGCGGGCCGTTTTCCCCGCCTGCGGAACACTATAAGGAGGTAACCTATTATCAGGGCAATCACCTGGGCTGGTTTTCTCACAGAACCGATGTTCAGCTGCCCGAAGGTTGGGAGAGTATTGATTTTGAAGTAGAGATCGGGATCCTGGTTGTGAAGGTTGGGGATACACATAAGGTTGGAGGGTATTTTCTTTTTAATGATCTGACTCACCGGAAAACCCAAGGGGTTGAAATTGATAAGGTGAAACATGGCTTTTCAGTCAGCAAGCATCTCAATGCAGCTGGCTGGAAATTTGTGTTTCCGGAGTATGTTGATTTTTCAAAAATTTCGGTAACCGCTGTGATTGTTCATCCAGACAAAAAAATTGAAAATCTCTGCACCGGGGGAACCCATGATGCTCTTTTTTCGCCGGAAGAAGTTCTGGACTCCATTGCCCGCAGGGACGGCGGATTATATCACGGTGAGGTGATTTCAACCGGAACACTTTCCGATTGTTGCGGATTGGAAATACGGGGAGCATCGGAAGCAGATCTTCTTCAACCAGGAGATACGATTCGTTTTGAAAGTGATATGCTGGGAAGCCTGGAAAATACGATTGTTAAGCCAAGGAAATGACTTCTTGCCGGGTCTCTCCGTCCAACATCATCCGATATCACTGCCTGATGGTCAGTGGTCCAGAACGATCTTGATGGCGTGGGAGTTCTTTTTAGACAAAAAGGTCCGGACAGCTTCCTTATAGTTTTCCATAGGAAACCGATGGGTGATCAGATCTGTCAGCGGCAGATCTGTTTTTGCCAGAAATTCGGCCGCCATTTCAAAGGATGTCTGACCGGTAATCTCGGTTGCATGGCAGTTGATGCCCGTGAAGTTGATCTCCTGGTTCCAGACCACGGAATAATCCAGTTTTTGGGGTTTGAAATTGATGCCGGAAAGCACAACAGCACCTTTGCCCTTTACCCATCGCAAAGCATTGCTCACCGAAGCGTCACTTCCGACCGTGTCATAAATCACATTGAAACCGCCAAGCAGAATTTCGTTTCCAAAATAGCCCTTGAAGTAACCTCCGCCTGAAACTTTCGACATTGTCCGGTAGATATCCCGGCTGTCCATCACCACTTCATCTGCCCCCAGCTTTTTAGCGATATCGGCCTGAAAGGGATACCGGGCCAGGCAGACCAGCCGCGCATCAGGGGCGATGGATGAAGCCACGGCCAGTGTCAAAAGGCCGATGGTACCACCGCCGATGACAAGCACCTGTTCATTTTTTTGCGGCTGGTGCTTCATGACCGTATGAAAGGCGCATGCCAGTGGCTCCAGCAGAACCGCTCGGTCGTTGTCGATCGTTTCCGGGATTTTAAACGGCTGGGTATGGTGCATGACCATTACAGGCGCAAATCCGCCTCCGTTGTCAATGACCAGCGGATCTTTTTTCCCAAGGTTTTCACACAGCATATAATTACCGGACCGGCACTGAAGGCATGGCGGATCGATTTCCATCTGGAAGCAGGAGGGCCAGTCAATTCTCATCGCAACGCGGTCGTTGATGGACAGCCCCTTAACATCGGCGCCGACCTCGATGATTTCACCGATCAGCTCATGGCCTAAATGCTTGCGGCAGATACCGGGTATGGCTGCTGGAAAGCATTTCGGGTCCATGTCCATGAACAGAAAATGAATATCGGTTCCGCAAAGGCCGCAACTGATGTTTTTAATCTTCAGCCATCGCGGGTTTGGAATCTTTGGCTCTGGTATGTCCCTGTATTGCACCGGTGAAAAACGACTGAAGGCAGCGTTTTTAGAAACAAAAGAGGCTGCTTTGAGTGCCAGTAACCTTGTAAGGCTGTTTTCAAAATAGAGCGATTTCATAAGACTGGATGATACCCCATGATTGCTTTGATTTCCAGAAATTCTTCCAGGCCATATTTGCTGCGCTCGCGGCCGTTGCCGGATTGTTTATATCCGCCAAAAGGCGCGTGAACATCAAAGCCGGCACCATTGATAAACACCTGACCGGTCCGGATCTGTTTGGCTACCTGTTTTGCCCGTTCTATATTAGCAGACCAGACCGATCCTGACAAACCATACAGGCTGTCATTGGCGATTTGAATCGCCTCGGCCTCGGTTTTGTATGGAATGATGCACAGCACGGGTCCGAAAATTTCCTCCCGGGCTATGGTCATCCTGGATGTGACATCGGCAAAAATGGTCGGTTTGACATAGAAACCTTTTTCCAATCCGTTAACCGGTTCCGGACCGCCTGTAACCAGTGTTGCGCCTTCGCTGATGCCTTTACGGATGTAATCCCTGACCGAACGCTGCTGTTCGGCATCGACAAGTGGCCCGATAAACACGTCATCATCAAATGCATCGCCGATGACCATGGATTCCGCTTCTGACTTGGCCATGGCAATCACTTCAGACTGCCTGTCCGCCGGTACAAGCATTCGCGTCAAGGCCGAACAGGTCTGCCCGGAATTCAGAAAACAGTTGTTCACTCCTTCCGGCACGGCAAATTCAAAATCAGCATCATCCAGAAGGATATTGGCGGATTTTCCGCCCAACTCCAGTGTCACCCGCTTGATGGTCAATGCCCCGGCCTGTGCCACGCGGACGCCGGAGGCTGTCGATCCGGTCAAAGACAGCATATCCACATCGGTGTGTGTGGTAATGGCATTCCCGACGACCGAACCACTTCCGCAGACCAGGTTGAAAACGCCAGGTGGAACGCCGACCTGTTCCATGATCTCGGCCAGGATAAACGCATTCAAGGGTGCAAATCGGCTTGGTTTGAGCACCATGGTGCAGCCAGCCGCCAGGGCCGGTGCTACTTTGCCGGCGATCTGATGAAGCGGATAATTCCAGGGTGTAATAAATCCGCAAACCCCGATGGGTTCCTTGATGATCTGGGTCGTCCCCTGGGCATATTCAAAGGGGTAGTCTTTCAGGATTTCTGAAAAACTGGCAAATGTGGAAATCGGAAGACCGGCCTGAATCATTCGTGCCCAGGTTGATGGCATGCCCATTTCCAAGGCGATGGTATCGCCGATTTCATCCTGTCGATCTGCCAGCGCATCCGATATTTTCGACAGGATATCCGCCCTTTCGACTACAGGAGTCTTTGACCATGAAGCAAATGCGCTGTGAGCGGCCTTGACAGCAATGTCCACGTCCACGGCATTCCCCATGGCCACTGTTGCCACAACCGATTCATTGCATGGATTGATGACAGTAAAAGTATCTTTGCTGTCTGGTTTGACCCATTTTCCGTTAATATAAAAAGAATTGTATGTTTTCATACCCGCTCCTAAAGATTTAGCTTTTTGTAACAATCAGGTCATTGTAACCCATCTCTCTGAGGACTTCCGGAAATTTTTGAAATGTGGGTTTGACCACCGGCAACAATTTGAGCATGGCGGTCACTTTTCCGCCCTGCTTCACCTTTCCCTTGGCGACAGCAGCAATGGGATTTTCAAATCCATGCCAGAACCGATGGGAATGATCGGCGCTCTGTTTGGACCAGACATCTTCTTTTATATCAGTGGGTCCCAGGTAAAAATTGCCATAGTATCCTTCTTTCTCGGGTTTGTTTCTGAGGTCAATGGTGATTTCAGCATCGGGATCGGTATAAATAAAGCGGATGATGATGTTGGATTTGGCCATTTTGGGACCGATTTTTTCGTCTCTCAACACTTTGTCCATGAAACATCCATAAATCTCGTAGAGATGCGCCGCATCCCGATAGTAAATACTCATCTCGTTCTCCTTTCAATGGGTTACATAATCATTACCGGCGTTGATCAAATCGTCTGCCGAATAGTACGCTGGCCATCGTAATCCGGAGCATTTGCAGCGTACCGCCGGCAATGCTCCACGCCCTGCTGTCCCGCAACATCCGCTCAATGGGGAACTCCTTGCTGTAGCCATACCCGCCGAACACCTGCATGGCTTTATCCGTCACTTCTTTGACCATTTCGTTGGCAAAACACTTGGCCATGGATGCTTCGTAAATCGAAGGCAAGCCTTGTCCGGCATTACTGGCTGCCCGATAAACCAGCAGCCGTGCGGCATCCAGTTTCATGGCCATGTCCGCAATTGTAAACTGAATATCCTGGAACTCACAAATCGGACGATTGAACGCTTTTCGCTCCTGGGCGTATTG
>PNOB01000128.1 GCA_013824585.1 Desulfobacterium sp.
CAGAGTGCCATCTCCGATACAACACCGGTGGATCAATATTCCGGAGGTGTAAACAGTTTCGGGGTGGCAGATACCCTCTGTAATGTTCTTGAATGGACTTCAGATCAGATCAAGCCAGCATCTGGAAAAATCCGGGAAAAGAGATATCACATTGCAAAAGGAGGGTCATGGATATCTGCCCGGAAAATCCAATTATCAAACCGGTTTCGGTTTGAGGCCGATTACACGGCAAATATTCTGGGTTTTCGGTGTGTGGCGGATTAAGCCAGAACGAATTAATATCGTTTGCATAAACTAAAACTCTATCTGACAGGTTGTGATAACGAATTTAATCTGATCTACAAATCGGCTATGTAATCTGTAATTTTTTAAGGTGCGAATCCGAGTTTGTAATTTTCAACGAACACAGATTTTTCGAAGAGGCATTTTTTATGTTGATAGGAAAGGAAATCTCAACATTCAGACTGTCTATCGAATGATAAATTAGGGACAGGGCTGATAACCTCTGTACATAACCATTGACCAAACTCGATGACTCGTTTCTAGTAACACGATGGATAAGAATGACGGCGCTTACAGAAAAACGCCAGCAGATATTCATGACCACAATCTTTACATTTGACCGGGGCAAAACCGCAATATAAATCCCCACAATCCAGATACCGGTAGGAAGAGTGTTTGTCCAAACTGGTTTAGCTCGGACAGCTGGGTCTTGAACTCGCCCTTCGGGAATATGTCGCCCATTACCACGAGGAGTGCAATCATCAGGGCCTGGAAAACACGATCCCCTTCCCTTCCGATAACCTATCGGCCGGATTGGATCACCGGGGAGATTGTATGCAAATCGCGATTAAACGGGTTGCTAAAGTATTATTATCGAAGCAAAAAGATAAAAATGGATGATAATTTGACTGATTTTTCATTACAACCTGCTGATTTGGCTGCGTAATTGTTGTAAAATAATATTTTGACCATAAGCCATCTTTCCCGACTATCCGAATCCGAAGACAATCCATCAGATAAAATATCCATTTAAACATCATTTTCCAACAATTCATCCTGTTTTAATAGCCATCAGATGTTCGTTTTACTATTTTCAACCTGTTTCAACATTCATTTAATTTTAAATAGTAATTCATTTTTTTGGAGGGTTTTCAACAATGAAACAGGTAACAAAAAATACAATCATGTTTGGAATGATTATTTGGCTGACAATCGTCAATATAGCCGCAGCAACGGAAACGGAAAATGAAGGATGGGCTGGCGGCTTCTTTCTGGGAACCGGTACCCCGAACAGTATCGATGCCATGGACCGGCTGTCAAAAGATCTGGATATTAGTGATAGGGATGGAAACATATCCATTGGCGGTCTAGGATTTTATCAAGGCAGGAATTATCGTCTTGGTGGACTGGTTCAATCGCAGGTTTGGGCCGGATGGAATGCGGGAGATAACGATGCTGATAACGATTCAGTTGGTTTGGCAGCTACAAGCGGTGGTTTTTACGGTGCCTATACCTTTTCCAAAGAAAAATTTTTGCTCAATATTGGCGGCGTGGTTGGTGGCGGACGGGTGTCATTGGGGTACGACCTTGGCGATGATAGAAGTGATATACACAGGCATGAATCGGTTTCGGCCCTATACCTGGAACCACAAATCAGTATCGGGTATGCCGCGACCAATTGGTTAGGAATTGAAGGCGTTATTGCCGCTCCAATGTATTTTTTTAACGACGACTTAACCCTGACGTACAACAACCAAGACTATACGGTCAGAGGAAAGGACCTTTACGGGGTAACCTGTTCCATACGATTTGTGTTCGGCAATATCGCAGCGTTATGATCAAGATTTGATGAGCCAGGATGCGGATTGCTATATCCACATCCTGGAAGTATTGTGTCGAAGAAGGAGGATAAATCAAATGCTGAAAAACAGCTTGATCTTCCGGATCAGTTTCTAGGAATCCATAACCATATCAATCGATGCTTCAAAATTCATTTCATCCTCCATTTTGCGTTGAACGACCATTTTTCCGATCTGCTCAGAAATCATCGTAATGGAATTGATCACCGTAGAGAATTCATTTTTGGTTCACTGCAATCAAGGAGATATCCTCCGTGGCCTGGATGGATGCGGTGCGTCTTTCTCTGGTCAACAGACTGATTTTTCCGAAAAAGTTCCATTTGTTAAATTTCGACAGCACCTTGGCCTGATGCCGGGCGCGGCTGGTTATCTCGGAAATTCCTGTTTGCGTTTGAGAAGGATTTATTACGAATATATGATGCATCGATCACATGCTGCTATTTTCATAAAAAACCAATTCCATTATTCAAAACGCCGAACGATGCCGGTGGTGGTTTGGCTGGTCAGCGTCTAATACCTATTTGCTCGGTAATCCAAGCTGGATTTCGACGCATTGGTAACACGGCAACAACATAGGCGGAATCTTCAATGATTTCATAATAAATAGAATAAGGAAATCGTTTTGCAAACATTTGGTATAGGCCAGACTTCTTTTTATGAATGCCGGCATAAATAATCAGCGATTCGATATCGGAAATTAATGAGTCCCAAAAATATTCTCCAACTCCTATCCCCTTACTATTATAAAAATTTTTTCCATCATCCAAATCATCGACAGCTTATTCAAGAACAAAGACATCTTTGATATTCATCGTATTCGGCTCGCTTTTAGCTTCGATAAAGAGATAAATTTTGCCTTGCCGCTTTTAATTTTTGCTTTTCTTTCTTTGAGTATTTTTTCATGCCATTCCGGGCTTTCAATTTTTTCATTTTCATATAAAAGAGAATCCCAGAGTGCCTCCATAGTTTGCAATCGCTCAACAGTACTCATTTTTTTGATATCAGCTATGTTCATTTTTTCTCCTTATTCGATACGCTAACATTTATTATTCAATATATTTTGTCTTTTTGACCATAAGTCTCTTTTTTCAAAAAATAAAAAAATACAGAATTTGTCAATGAATTTAAATATATTAAAAAATTAAAAGGAAGCATAGATGTTTATTGAAACTTTTTTTAAGGGGGGATACTTCCCCCCAATTTATAAAACCATTTTTTTAGGCCAGGGTAGACCAACTTTATTTTCCGATAATCAGTAAAGTATTATTTCCTGGTTGACAGTTTTTCATGGCACCTAAATATAGGGTCGCATTTATTGTGGCCCTATTGCCCTAACACTGGATAGTCGGTATAGCCCTTGGCTCCAGGCGTATAGAACGTGGCCATGTCTGGTGCATTCACAGATGCGCCGGTTTTCCATCGGGTCACAAGGTCGGGATTGGCAAGGAAAGGTCGTCCCACGGCGATAAGATCGCATTTCCCAGCAGCCAGGTCGTTTTCGGCACGTTCAGAATCGTAACCGCCTGAGAGAATCAACGTCCGCGTGAATAGATTGCGGAAGGTTTCCTTCATGGATTCAGGTACCGACGGCGCGCCCATGGGCGAGTGATCCACTATATGGATATAAAGCAGCCCCAAGGTGTTTAACTGCTTTGCCAGGTAGGTGTAATCCGCAGCCATCGTGTCGTACAACGGCATATCGTTGAACACACCAAACGGCGAAAGTCGGATGCCAACCCTATCTTTGCCGATGGCATCAATTGCCGCCTTGGCCACTTCCAGTACAAACCGCGAGCGGTTCTCGATCGTACCGCCATAAGCATCGGTGCGCTGATTCGTATTCGGACGGATAAACTGTTCTAACAGATAGCCATTCGCACTGTGCAGCTCGATGCCGTCAAACCCGGCTGTAACAGCATTTTTCGCGGCCTGAACAAATTCTGCAATGGTGCTTTTGATGTCCTCTCCGGTCATCATCTTCGGAACAGGAAGGGGCTTCATACCCTCGGTATCTGTGTACATCTCGCCGGCGGATGCTACAGCCGAAGGCGCCAGCACGTTTGCCCCGGCGGGCAGGTTCAGCGTATGGGCAATCCGTCCGCAGTGCATGATCTGGAGAAACATTTTCGCGCCCTTGGCGTGCACTGCATCCGTAATGTGTTTCCACCCATCGACCTGGGCCTTCGAAAATATTCCCGGTATGCGCGGGTAACCCAGTCCATTCGGTGATGGGGATGCGCCCTCGGTAATAATGAGTCCCGCTGTTGCACGTTGAGTGTAATATTCCGCCATGAGCGCGTTGGGGATATTACCGGTAGCACGGTTGCGCGTCATCGGTGACATGACCAGATGATTCTGTAATTCCAGAGAGCCGAGAACGATTTTTGAGAAAAGAATTGACATGGTTGAGTCCTCCCATAAAGTGATTTGATTACAAAGAGTTTCCAGTAAACCTTAATCGTAATTTCCTGCAAAATGGGGCCAGAGAAAAGTTACTTTACTATGAGATCAATTGTTCTATAGCATCTTATTCGATCCGTATGTAACTATATTATTAAAAAAATTTCTCGATTTGAATAAGGAGCCAATTTCAAAAGTCTGTTGTTGTAGTTCCGGCGAAAGCTGGACACGAAGTGAAGCGTAGCGCTATCCAGTATTTACAGTTCTTTTCTGGACATCGGCTTTCGCCGGTGTGACGCTTTTTAATCGTTTAGAAATTGGCTCTAAGGTTATGCATTTTCATACTTTAAATCTCGCCAAAAGTGATTTGACCTCTACCGCCAGACTATAAAGATTCTTTGCACTGGATCTGACTTTTATGCTGATCTGAGAGGCTTCTTCAGAAAAAGATTCCATTTTTCCCATGTCTTCCGCAATCCTATCAGATGCTTCTGCATTTTTTGAAATGCTTTGATCTACAATCCCAATGCCCTCTGAAACCCTGGAAATCGTAACAGAGATCTCTTTGGCAACGTGAAGCTGTTCTTCCACACCCGTATCAATGGTAGAAATAATATGATCAATTTTTCCGATAACGTCTGTGATCTCCTGAATAAATTCAACTGTTCCGGATGTTGATTTTTGAATATCCGCAATTTTTTGTTTAATGCCTTTGGTCGCCAGAGCAGTTTGCTGAGCAAGTTCTTTAATCTCTTTGGCAACTACGGCAAACCCTCTTCCGGATTCTCCGGCCCTTGCTGCTTCAATGGTCGCATTCAATGCCAGCAGATTGGTCTGCTCAGATATATCGTTTATGGTTTCCGTGACATTGCCAATGTCTTTGGCGGCAATGCCAAGACTGGATACCTGATGAGATATTTCATTGGCCTTTTGTACGGCACTTTCTGATATCGCACTTGCCTCTTCCGTACTTCTGGCTATTTCATTTATAGTTGTAGTCATTTCTTCCGCAGCGGAAGCGATCATGGTGATGTTGTTTGATCCTTCATTCATCTTCAGAGATACGTCATTAATGCTGGAACTCATGCTGGTTGCCTTGGCAACGGCACTTTTAAATTTCGTCATGATTTCGCCTGTCTCTTTGTTCATTGCATTGGACAGTTCGGACAGGTCATTTGAAGAGATTGAAAGAATATCGGTACGATCTCTGATTTCCCGGATCATTTCCTGGATAGAAGTAATAAAAATATTGAAATACCGTGCAAGTTCACCAACCTCATCTTTTGAGCTGCTATCGATTCGTTGAGTAAGATCACCCTCCCCTTCCGCGATATTTTTTAAACTGGCCAGAATGGTCAGGATCGGTTTTGTCAATACCTGTGAAAAAAGAAGCATGATGGGTATGGTCAGTGAGATACAGATCAAAAAAACCGCAAACTGGAGCTTGATCATCTGGGCGGTATTGGACTGAATATCCTTATACGGCTTGAGAACGGCAATATAGCCGATTGGAACTGTTTGCTCCATCAGAGGTTTCATACCCTGAATGTAAATCTGTTTTCCAATCTCCTGTTCGTTAAATTGAATGGCGATTCCGGCATCCGTATTCTGCTCATTGTTTATGGAGTCGTAGGCTTCAATTGTGCCTATACTTAAACGGTTTCCTGAAAAGATATTAATATCTGTGCTTGTATAGTTGGATATGCTCTGTACAAAACGGCTTTCCAGTTTGCGTGATGACACGACAAGACCAACCTGTTTTGACTGGAATCCGTTTGTATCCTCATTTAATACTTCTGCATTCACCGGAACATGTGTTGTTAAAACAATTGTATTTTTTTCACCCTGCCGGAGAGTTGTTTTTTCTTCCGAAAACAGCCCCAACGCTTCTTGGGCAGGTGCGATTTCAGCTGGCTTCCATGAGATACTTCCCATACTGCTGCCTACCTCGAGACTGCAAATCTGGTAATTTTTTCTGCTTTCATCATAAATGCCTGCTGAAACCCAATGGTTCTCTATCCGGATATAAGCCAATGCTTTTTTATCTGTCCCGAAAATTTTTAATTCATGGATATTTTTGCTTAACATCTCTTTTAAGATATCTTTGATCATCAGCTCGGAAATGCTTTGAATCATGCTGAACCCGTCTTCCTTTAAATCCATGATATATTTAATCTTATTTCCCAGATCTGCGGCAGGTATTAATTGTCTGATATCGGACAGGCTATTGATTCTTACATCATTCAGTTCACCTTCAATAATCCTGAATGTATTTTGAATGATATTTTTTGACGCGGAGATGTGCTGCCTTTTTACGGTTATGGAAACCATGACCATGGAAAGAAGCATGGAGAAAAGAATGAGTACAAGCGCGGTAAGTGTGATTTTATTTTTGATTTTCAAGTCTGAAAGCCATCTTAAGGATTTCATGTAAAATACCTCTCTGGTCCGATAAGATATTTTTCGCATGGCTGTTATTCTGTTTTGGAGAATAACAACGTTTTTTCTGTTTGACTCAAAACTCAGGAAGGCAGAACCCTGAAATAGTGAAATGGCTGCAATTCAAAAAGGAGTTCAAGATGAACCCTCTGTATATATCCATATAAAAAAGAAAATTCAGAGTGTCAAGAAAGGATGAGGCATAAAATACAGATTTTATGATAGATTGGGAACCCATTGGGCAAGGTGAAAAGTATGCATATTGTTCATTCTCAGTCCACAACTGTTTTAAAAAAAGCCGTGGACATCTTGTGTAGGATACACTAAAGAATCAGCAACACCTTTTTTCCCCTCCGGCATTGGATGGTATTCCAAATTCATACCAATTGACAAATCGACAATAAGTGTGTATCAATACACATTATGGATAGCCGAAAAATCATAAAAATACTGAAACAAAATGGCTGGTATGAAGTTGTCAAAGTCGGCTCTCACACACAATTTCGGCATCCTGAGTTAAAAGGACGTGTTACAGTACCACATCCAAAAAAAGACATACCGACTGGCACATTAAAGAGCATTGCACGCCAATCGGGAATAAAATTCATTTGAGGTGATAACATGACTAACTATATCGCTATTGTCCACAAAGATTCTGATACTGATTTCGGCGTCTCATTTCCTGATTTCCCTGGCTGTATTACCGCCGGGCAAAATGTTGATGAAGCCAAAGATTTAGCCCAGGAAGCGCTTGCCCTGCACATTCAAGGGATGATAGAAGATGGCGATCCATTACCGAATCCTTCAAAACTTGAAGATATCATGACTGATGCAGATTATGCCGATACTGTTGCCTATTTAGTTGTTGCAGTGCCTGATACTAAACCTCGAACCGTAAGAGTTAATATTACCGTCCCTGAAATGACGCTTAAACAAATCGATGCCGCAGCTAAAAAACGAGGTATGTCAAGATCGTCATTCCTCGTTCATGTAGCGCAGAATGCGATTCATTCTAATTACTTGCAGCCTTCAGCTTAAGTGCTATCCTTTCGGATAACATTATGAGCCAATTTCAAAACGATTAAAAAAGCGTCACACCGGCGAAAGTCGGTGCCCGGAAAAGAGCCGAAAATACTGGATTCTAGTTTTCGCCGGAACTACAACAACAGACTTTTGAAATTGGCTCTTATTATTAAATAGAATTTTTCCCATTGCTCTGTATATGTGAATCCCATATCATGTACAGGATAAGAACCCGAAACAATGCGAAGAGAATAACATCGGACAATGGATCATTTTATTGATCAGTATATTCAGTACCTGACAATCGAAAAAGGGCTTTCCGCCAATACCATTGAGTCTTATCAAAGGGATTTATGCCGATTTATCGATTTCCTGGAATACAATGGGATAAAGGATATCTCAGAATCCGATACAACCGTTCTCCTGAAATATATCATTGAAATGAGGAAAGAAGGATTATCCGCCCGGTCCAGAGCAAGACATATTGTCACGTTAAGGGGTTTTTTCCGTTTTTTGTTGAAGGAAAAAATTCTTACATCCGACCCAACCGAAATTATCGATCTTCCCAAAACAGGACTGCACCTTCCGGATTTCCTTTCTGTTGAGGATATTGGTCTGCTTTTGAAAATGCCGGATACGCGAACTCCAAAAGGAGTCAGAGACGCATCCATGCTGGAGCTTCTGTATGCTGCGGGATTAAGAGTTTCGGAATTGATCAGCATACAACTTGGAACCGTATACCTGGAAGCCGGATTTGTTCGGGTTTTGGGCAAAGGTTCAAAAGAAAGGGTTGTCCCTATCGGCGCTTTTGCAAGAGAATCAATTGAAACCTATATCCATACTGCCCGGCCTCTTTTGCTGAAAAACATACAGAGCAAGTATCTCTTTGTTGCAAGAGCCGGCAAGCCCATGACCAGACAGGGTTTCTGGAAATTGCTGAAAAAATACGCCAGACAAGCCGGTATCCAGAAGAAGATCACACCCCATTCCATTCGTCATTCATTTGCCAGCCATCTTCTCGAAGGTGGAGCGGATTTGAGATCTGTGCAGATTATGCTCGGTCACTCAGATATTTCGACAACCCAGATTTATACCCATGTGGCCCATGAACACCTGGTGAATATGCACCGGAAATATCATCCACGGGGATAATACCGCTCTGCCCTACTTTTTTTTCTGAATTTCAGCAACCAGATCCTTGATGATAGACATCACGTTGCTTCCCCGCTCTTTTGCAATCTGATGTGCATCCTCCACAACCTTTTCAGCATGCTTCTCGATGACCGATTCCTCAGGCAGCGGCATTCCAGTGTTTTGATATTTCCATTTCAGCATCCGGACAGCTAGTTTTACTTCCTGATTTTTGAAAAATCCCATGAGTGATTACCCTTTCCGGCAAATGTGAATGATCATCTCTTCCAATACAATTTTTGGATTCAATGTGGTTGTTTTTAACCGGATGTCTGCTTTGGATGCAGTTTCAAGAGCCTGGATCAGTTCTTTTCTGGTAAAGTTTTCGGATTTTAACAAGGATTGAAACATTGGATATGGATTATTCGGATTTTTTGCGATCAGAAGATCCGTATCTGCTTTTTCTTTTTTCTTCCCGTCTTTTTGCGGTTTGGCAAAAATCGCCTGCATGGATAAGGCTGCATTTTGCATTTCAAGATCATAGGCAGCCATTTCAGAGATTACGTTGGTTTTGAACTGCTGAAACGACATCTTCTTATTCCAGATCTTTCCATGCGGGCTTTCTGCAAAATCTTTGAGAATGATTAATTTCCGCAACTGGTTAATGATTGCAGACAATATCTGAAGCGGAACCATATTTGCAGAAAGAAGTGAGGACAGGTAAAAAAGAGCCAGTTGGGTATCCCGATCTGCAACAGCACCGGTGACTTCATAAATCGGATCTTCCCGGGTTCTGTTTAATACAGCAGCAACATGTTCCCTGGTAATCAGGGTTTCAGAGCCTGAAAAATCGATCAGCTTTTTGAGGCTGCTGGCAAATGTATTAAAATCAAAACCGATGTTTTCAATTATATTCCGATAGGCTGTGGGGTCAATTTTTTTTCCCGACTCTGACAGAACCTGATTCATTACCTCTTTCATCATCGCTTCCTGCACGGTCTTGTCTGCCATCCGGTTTCCCTTGGGTACAGAACAGTCGATGACCATGCCTGATTCTTTTATAGTCTTGAACAGGGTTTTCCGCTTATCAATCTGATCCGTAGTGATCACGAGGAGATTTCCTTTGGGAAAACCTTTTTCAATCGTATCCTGTAAAATCTTCGCATAATCCCGGTTTGCAGGCACGGTTATGTTGTTATCTGATGCAAACTGAAAAATATCATTCAAAAATTTTGAATCGATTCCCTTCTGGGAAGTACTCATCACTTTTTCATTTCGATTTTTTTCCGAAATATCATCAAAGGTCAGCCCGAGAACACCCAGATAACTTGCCATATGTTTTGCTGCTTTTTTCATTTCCTCTTTGTCATATGCAAGTTTTGCCTTTTCCAGAAGATTTTCTTCATCCGATTTTGAGTAGAAGATTTTTGCATCGGTGAATGCGATGACTTTTCTTTTGGATAAAAAAGAAAAGGTGTTCAGGCTTTCCGTCAGGGTGAAAACATTGTCTCCCGAGCCTTCGATCTCCTCATAGTTGAGGCTTTTACCGGATTCCGGCAGCAGGATGTCAACAAGCTGTTTAAAGACGGATCTGTAAAGATATTCCTCTCCGTAAATCAGGTAGACGGGGAATGGTTTGCTGTCGTGCAGCTCAGCAAGACAGGATTTCACATTTTGATATTCTGTGACAGGCATAGGATAAAATCCATTTATTCGACCGGCATCTTCTGGGTCAGAACATGGTAGATAAATATTGCCATCCCAATGGATATGGCGCTGTCTGCGATATTGAATGCCGGCCAATGCATGTTTTGAATGTAAACATCCAGAAAATCGACTACGGTCCGGAATCTGATGCGATCGATCATATTTCCGATCGCACCGCCAAAAATCAGTGCAAAGCCCGTTGCCAGCAACTTATGGGTATCGGGTGTATGGATATAAAAATAAAGAATAAAGCCGATTGCCAGAAAAGAAACAAATATGAAAACAAAGCTTCTGATTTCAGGGCTCTGGTTTGCAAAAAAACCAAATGCGCCACCTGGATTGCGGATGTAGGTGAGATTAAAAAAACCGGGGATTACGGGAATGGACTGGTACAAGGTCATGCTTTTCAGTACCATGATCTTTGTAATCTGATCCAGTCCGACAGTAACCACGGAGACAAAAAACAACAACCGGTATTTTTTCCAATCCATTTTCATGTAGATGATCTTCTATCCTTTCTGCGTATCCATTTCTGCAATCGCATTGTGACATCGGGTACAGATGGTCGGGTGTCCACTGTGTTCACCGACACTGGAATCATATATCCAGCATCGTTCACATTTCTGATCGGAAGCCGTCTGAACCAGGATGCGGATCTCTTCTTTTGTTTCACCAGTATAAACATCACCCTGAATCTTTTCCTGCGTCAATAGAACCTTTGAAACAATGAAAATGCTTTTCAGCTCGTTTGCATAGGAATGCAAAAGCTCATATAACTCCCCTGTTGTCTGGATCGTGACCGATGCATCCAGGGGATGACCGATCAGTTTTTTCACCCTGGCCTCTTCCAGTGCCTTGGTGACTTCTCCCCGG
>PNOB01000129.1 GCA_013824585.1 Desulfobacterium sp.
CATTTCAAAAAAAATAAGAAACGATGGTTATCACGAATCGTTGAATTGTTTATTGTAGAGGAAAATGAAAAAGTTTTCACCAATCGCAGTTGTGGGGATGGCGGGTATTTTTCCCGGAGCTTCCGGTATTGAGGTTTTCTGGCAGAATATTATCAACAATGTCAGTGCGATTTCACGTGTCCCCGAAAATCGATGGATTGTCAAGCCGGAGGAAATGTATGCCAAGGGGTATAAGACCGACAAGGCATGTTCCCTTTATGCAGGATTGGTAGATCCATTTTCCTATGACCCGGAGGGAATCGATATTGATCCCTCCCTGGTTGAACATCTTGATCCCCTTTATAAGATCGTACTTTCCGCAGGCAGGGATGCAGTCGCTGACTGCGGGATTTCCCATGTGGATCGAAAACGTACCGGTGTTATCCTTGCAGCCATTGCACTGCCAACCGATGCATCATCAGCAATTACCCGGGAAATTCTGGGACATTCCTTTGAAACAAGAGTGCTTGAGAAACTGAATAAACATAATACTATCAGGCCTGACGACCGGAAGATCCCTGTTTTTTCAAAAGCCCATTGTCTTTCATCCCGTGTGACCAGCCTTCCGGGTGCAATTCTGGCCAGAGGATTGAATCTGGGAGGTGGCAGTTACACACTGGATGCAGCCTGCTCATCATCCTTGTATGCCATCAAGTTGGCATGTGATGAATTGAACGCAAAGCGCACGGATGTCATGCTTGCCGGCGGAGTGTCAAGACCGGAATGTCTATACACTCAGGTCGGATTCACCCAGCTCAAGGCGTTGTCTCCCACCGGAAGATGTGCGCCCTTTGATAAGACAGCCGATGGCCTTGTTGTTGGTGAAGGCGCAGGTATTTTTGTCTTGAAGCGTCTGGATGATGCGATCCAGGATCATAATTCTATTCTCGGATTAGTCCATGGTGCAGGACTCGCGAATGATATCGGTGGAAATCTTCTCGCCCCAGACAGTGAAGGTCAGGTCAGGGCAATGAGGGAGGCTTACCATAAAACCGGATGGGATCCACGCGAAGTTGATCTGATAGAGTGTCACGGTGCAGGAACACCGGTCGGTGATGCGATTGAGCTGACCAGTCTCCGGACGCTGTGGGGAGAATCCGGATGGGAGGAGAAGCAATGCGCCATCGGTTCCATCAAATCCATGACCGGACATCTTCTTACCGGTGCAGGTGCAGCCGGTATGGCAAAAACGCTGCTTGCCCTGAAATATAAAGTGCTTCCGCCCTCCCTGAATTTTACCAGACCGTCCAATAACAGCCCGTTACTCAACAGTCCTTTCCGGGTGCAGACCCATGCCGAAGATTGGGTCAGAAGGAAAAATCTACCATTCAAAGCAGCCGTAAGCGCATTTGGTTTTGGCGGTATCAATGCACATCTCCTGCTGGAAGAATGGAATCCTGAAATTACGCGACATTCACCGGTTCTGGTTGACATCACGGAACAAAAATTTCCTTTAGAAGTTATTGGCAAGGAAAAAGATGACCCCGCTCCACCTATCGCCATTATCGGAATGGACACATGTTTTGGGCAAGCCGATTCTTTGGAAAAATTCCAGCACATTATCCTGAACGGCCAGACACTTTTTCGGAAACGACCCAAAAAAAGGTGGAACAAGAGCGAAGAAGTCATCGATCAACTCCTTGATTCATCAATTGATTACGGGAGTTTTGTGGAAGAACTTTCCATCCTTATCGGTGAGTTTCACATTCAACCCAATGAAATCCCGGATATTCTGCCGCAGCATCTTTTAATGTTAAAGGTGGTTGCAAACGCTATGGCTGATGCAGGTCTGCCTCACCGTCAGGATCGTCCGCGCATGGGTGTCACGATCGGGATGGAGTTCGATCCGGAAGCAACCAATTTTCATCTTCGCTGGATTCTTCATAACCAATATCAAAAATGGCTCAAGACATATCAACCGGATTGTACCGGAAAACAAGCATCAGACTGGCTTGAGGCACTCCGGAATGCCTGTGGTCCTCCACTTACTTCTGCACGAACGATTGGTGCGCTTGGAGGTATTATTGCCAGCCGGATTGCAAAAGAATTTCGGCTTGGCGGCCCGAGCTTTGTGGTTTCCTGTGATGCTGCCTCCGGTATCAAAGCCCTTGAGATCGGGGTTCGATCTCTTCAGCTTGGAGAAACAGATCTCTTTCTGGTCGGTGCAGTAGACCTTCCCGGAGACATCCGGAATATCATCACTACCGATTCATTCCTACGCTATTCCAGAAACGAGGTCAGTCATCCATTTGATGAAAAGGCAGATGGCCCGCTTCCGGGCGAAGGCTCTACAGCTCTGGTTCTGAAACGACTGGATGATGCAATTGCCGACCATGACCGGATCTACTCTGTCATCAGAGGAATCGGCAGTGCAAGCAGCAATGGCATCGAAACACCCTGGCCGGACTCCGAGGCTTATCAATTATCTCTGGAAAGAACATTCAAAGATGCCTCATCCCCAGGAATAGAGATCAGCTATATTGAAACCCACGGAAGCGGCAATGTTCCGGAAGACACCCTGGAAGCAGACGCTTTGACAAATTTTTTTCAGTCCCGTAACATCACAAATTCAAGCTTGACCGATATCCACTCAATCGCCATCGGATCGGTAAAGGCAAATATCGGGCACACCGGCGCAGCAGCAGGATTGGCTTCTCTGGTAAAAACCAGTTTATGTCTTTATCAGGAAATCATTCCGCCTGTTGCCGGTTTTACCTCACCCGGCTCAAACCGATGGGCAGAAGGATCATTTCATTTTCCGAAATTTCCCCAATTCTGGATGAGAAACCGCAAAGACGGCCCACGGAGCGCGTGCGTCAGTTCGATCACAAAAGACGGAAATTGTACCCATGTACTATTGGAAGGATTTGATTACTACCCGGATGGCAACAATCCGGAACTGCTCAAAAAAGTTGAGCTGGAAAGAAAAAGGCCGTTGGGACTGAACTCAGCTGGATTGTTTGTTGTTGAGGCAGATCATCCGGAAGAACTCATTGCCCGGCTGGATCATCTGTTTCAGTTTATTCGGAAGTATTCAGATGAACAGGATCAGATGGAAAAAGCTGCCTGCCAATGGCATGCGGAAAACCCCCTTGATCCGGCCAAAAAATACGCCGTGTCACTGATCGCAGACAACAGTTTCAATCTGGGTAAGTGGATCAAGGAAGCCAAAAAATCGATTGTTGAAAGGAAAGAAAGAAAAATCAACGGTCCATTCGGCATCAAGTATAATCCGGAACCTGTTGGTGAATCCGGCGATATTGCATTTGTATTTCCCGGGTCCGGAAATCATTATGTCGGGATGGGAAGAAAAATCGGCGTTACCTGGCCTGAAATTCTGCGCAAGATGGATGCCGAAACCCTTCGTCTGAAAACCCAGCTTATTCCTGACCGTTATGTGCCATCCCGTTTATCATGGAAATCCGGATGGGAATCTGAGGCCTATCAGGAACTGATCTCTGACCCGCTCAACCTGATATTTGGCCAGGTGGCTCATGGCTGTGTCATGTCCAATCTGGTACGCAGTTTCCGGATCAGGCCATCTGCGGTCATCGGATACAGTCTGGGAGAATCTGCCGGATATTTTGCCCTTGGTGCATGGCCGGACAGGGGTCTCATGCTGGAAAGGCTGGAAGATTCGAACCTGTTTCAAACAGAACTGGCCGGTCCGTGCAATGCAGCACGCAAAGTCTGGAACATTCCTACTTCGGAAGATGTGGACTGGTGCGCCGCAACCGTGAGTCAGGATGCGGATACGGTGAAACGCGTTTTACGAAAATTCCGTCAGGCATATCTTTTGATTGTCAACACACCGGACGAATGTGTCATCGGCGGCCGGCGTTCCCAGGTAGAAGCTGTGATCAAGAGCCTGGGTTGTGATGCGTTTTTTCTGGAAGGTGTGATTACGGTTCATTGTGATACGGCCGTACCTGTAAAAGAAGCCTATCGAAAACTTCACACCTTTCCGACCTTCCCGCCGCCTGGAATTCGGTTTTACAGTTGTTCCTTTGAAAAAGCGCCCGAACAGATTACCGAGAAATCAACATCCACATCCGTACTCAACCAGGCTCTGTTTGGCTTCAACTTCACAGCAACGGTTCAGCAGGCGTATAAGGATGGTACAAGAATATTCCTGGAAATGGGTCCTCACTCTTCGTGCTCCCGGATGATTGATTCGATTCTGAAAGATTTGCCCCACTCAGCCATACCCGCTTGTATCAAAGGAGAGGACGATTATCTTACCATCCTGAAACTTCTGGGATCACTCAGTGCGGAAAGAGTACCCATTAAACTGGATTCATTATACGGCAAACAGGCATATCCTCAAAAAATATATACCAGGGATATTCAAAAAAAAGGAAAGGAGATTATCCTGCACATCGGCTGGAATCCTTCAAGTCCGCCTTTGCCAATATCCGGAATTCCGAATGTCAAACAACCGCTGATTTTGAAACCCGATCCTGTTTATCCGCAACAGGAAGCAGCAGCTGTTGCTTCTGTGTATCGAAGAAACCCGCCATCCGATCATCAATATACGGAATCTTCCAGTGAACCAGCCATTGCCTCGGAATATGCATCTGTATTTGGACAGGTTCAAAACAATATTTCAGCCATATCCGAGACCCATGAAACCTTTCTGGCCTTCTCAAGCCAATTGAATCTGGCATTTGCTGAGGCGGTTGAATTCCAGGCCACCTTGCTGGAAAAAGCGATATCTGCCAATGATGTTGATGCTATTCAGGCTGTGATTCCCCGGAATGTTCCAAAGCCTGACCCGGTGAAGCTTGCATACCCAAGAGAAATGTGCATGGAGTTTGCCGTAGGTTCCATTGCCAGGGTGCTGGGTCCGGAATTTGCCGTTGTTGATTCATACAAGGCAAGAGTCCGGCTTCCGGATGAGCCGTTGATGCTGGTGGACCGGATCTTATCCGTAACCGGCAAAAAGGCATCCCTGGGTTCCGGCTCACTGGTTACGGAGCATGATGTGCATCCTGGAGCATGGTATCTGGACGGAAATCGGGTGCCGGTATGTATTTCCATTGAAGCCGGACAGGCGGATCTCTTCCTCTGCTCCTATCTTGGCATCGACCTTAAGGTAAAAGGACAACGCACCTACCGACTACTGGATGCAGTTGCGACTTTCCATCATGGCCTTCCCCAGCCGGGAGACGTGATCCGATATGAAATCGAGATTGAAAAATTTATCCAGCAGGGTGAAACCTATCTCTTCTTCTTTCATTTTAACGGATACATAAGGGACAGGCACATCATCAGTATGCGAAACGGCTGTGCCGGTTTCTTTACCAGGGAAGAAGTCAAAAACTCCGGCGGAATTGTACTGACGGAAAAAGACAAACAAAAAATCCCCGGCAAAAAACCTTCGGACTGGAAAGATCTGGTTCCGATAAAAAAAGAGTCTTATGACGATGCCGGGATCGATGCCCTTCGCACCGGAGAGATTGAAAAATGTTTTGGTCCGGATTTCAAGGATATCCTCCTTTCCGAATCCATCTGCCTTCCCTCCGGCCGGATGAGCCTGATTGACCGGGTACTGGAGCTGGACCCGGATGGAGGACGATTCGGTCTTGGAATGATCAGAGCTCAGGCAGATATTCATCCCAATGACTGGTTTCTGACATGCCATTTTGTAGACGATATGGTCATGCCAGGGACACTAATGTATGAATGCTGTGCGCATACCCTTCGGGTTTTCTTGCTCCGGATGGGTTGGGTTACGGAAAAACCCGGGGTCTGTTATGAGCCGGTTCCGGAAATCGGTGCGGTACTCAAATGCCGGGGACCGGTTACAACCGAAACCAGGCATGTCCTGTATGAGGTATCCATCAAGGAGATCGGCTACGCTCCGGAACCTTTTGTGATTGCGGATGCCATCATGTACGGGGATGAAGAACGAATTGTCATGTTCCAGAACATGTCCATGAAAATGACCGGTCTGACAAGAGATGAAATAGAACACTTCTGGACGGAAAGAGAAAATCATTCTTCATCGAATGGACTGCCCGCAGTCAAACCCACCATCTATTCCAGAGAACAGCTTCTGGCCTATGCAATTGGAAATCCTTCCGAAGGATTTGGAGACCGCTACAAATGTTTTGACAAAGACCGGAAGATTGCAAGGCTGCCTGGACCTCCCTATTTCTTTATGGACCGGATCATCCATGTGGAACCGGAACCCTGGGTATTAAAAGCTTCGGGCTGGATAGAAGCAGAATACCGGATTCCTACCGATGGATGGTATTTCCAGGCAAACCGGTTACCGGAGATGGCCTTCTGCATACTGCTTGAAATTGCACTTCAGCCCTGTGGATGGCTGGCTGCCTATCTGGGTTCAGCCCTGAGAAGTGACAAAGATCTGAAATTCCGGAATCTGGGTGGAAAGGCCATCCTTCATGAAACCATATTGCCGGACACAGGATTGCTCACCATGCGAGCAAGACTGACAAAGGTCTCGGAGGCCGGCGGTCTGATCATCGAAGAGTTTGATATGGAAATCCTGAATGAAGGCCGGATAATCTATAAAGGAGATACAGTTTTTGGTTTTTTTACCGCTGAAACCCTGGCCAATCAGGTCGGTATCGGCGGGGCTGCAAGGACCGCCTACTCTCCTGCCCCGGAAGAGGTTGAACGCGGGCTTTCCCATGTTTTTGAAAATGAAGCTCCTCTTTATCCGGAAGATCCCCATATCACTCAAACGAATTCCCTCGGGATGCCGGCCAAGGCCATCCGGATGATCGATAAAATAGAACTGTACGTACCGGACGGAGGCCCCCATGGTCTCGGCTTTATCCGCGGGATCAAAAATATCGATCCGGATGAATGGTTCTTCAAAGCCCACTTTTACCAGGACCCGGTCTGCCCCGGATCTCTTGGGATTGAGTCCTTTATCCAACTGATGAAGTTTGCCGCCCTGAAACGATGGAAAAAACTCTCAGACACGCATGTTTTTGAGTTTCTCACGGAAAACGAACATACCTGGCTTTACAGGGGCCAGGTCGTCCCCTCCAACAAGCAGGTGGAAGTGGATGCAGTCATAACCCGGATTGAAGAATCCCCTTCCCCCACCATTTTTGCAGACGGGTATCTGAAGGTGGATGGCCTGCACATTTACCAGATGAAAAATTTTGGACTTCGTCTTGTACGGAAAGAAAAATTGGATTAACATCTCCTATGACATTGTGAAGAATAATCCAGTACATCAGGGGCAAATTCAATGACCGGACAGGAACATTCAACCGAATTGCTGCAAAATGAAATCGATCAGTTAAAAAAACAGATCACAACCCTTAAGAACGCTCTTGCAACTCAGAAAAAAACAGAAGAGGAAACTCTTGAAAAACAGACCCGGTATGAAACCCTGTTTGAGCATGCGGATGATGCTATCTTTTTTGAAACCGATATAGAAGATATCGTTGATGTAAATGAAGGGGCCTGCAAGATGTTTGGATATTCCCGGGATGAACTCCTCCGGATGAAAAGCACTCAACTCTTCTATTCAGACGGGCCGTTCTTCTCCATCTATTCCAATCCTGCTCTTGGCAGTGAACTTCCGGTCGAGATGACTGGAATTCGTAAGGACAATTCCACCATTTCCCTGGAATACACTATAACCCCGTTGATCAGCGGCCGGAATACGGTTTTCATGTTTATCATCCGTGATGTTACAAAACGGAAAAAGGCCGAGGAGGAACTAAAGACGACCCAGGAGCATCTGATGGAGTCCAAAAAAATGGCTGCTCTGGGAGAGCTTGTTGCCGGGGTCGCTCACGAGATCAACACACCGATCGGCATCGGCGTCACCGGAATGTCCACGCTGGAAGACCGGACAAAAGCGATTGTAGAACTTTATGAGCAGGATGATCTGTCCAAGGAAGAATTTGAACAATATCTTAAGACCGTGACCGATGCTTCCCATGCTGTTTTGTCCAATCTGCACCGGGCTGCTGATCTGGTTCGTACCTTCAAGCAGGTTGCCGTAGATCAGTCCAGCGAAGAGCATCGAAAATTCAAATTCAAGGAATACCTGAATGATATTCTCACGAGCATGCAGCCGAAGTTGAAAAAAACAAACCATCAGATCACGGTTAACTGCCCTGAGGACCTTGAACTGGTAAGTTATCCAGGTGCTTTTTCAAGGATCATCACCAACCTGATTTTCAATTCTCTTGTTCATGGTTTTGAAGGGATTGAAAAAGGGAAAATTGTCTTTGACATATCCGTGAATCAGGATTATTTCATCATTCAATATTCAGACAATGGAAGAGGTATTTCTCCTGATGTACTGGAAAAAATATTTGACCCTTTTTTTACCACAAAACGTGGACAGGGAGGAACCGGACTCGGGATGCATATTGTGTATAATCTGGTAAGCCAGACCTTGAACGGCAAAATCAAGTGCTCCAGTACACCGGGGAATGGATCTCAATTTTTAATAACAATCCCAATCAGATAGAATACAACCTATGTCCGATAACATGATGAGCGGGAAAAACAAGCTGGTCTTTAAAGAAAAACAAAGCAGACCGGAATTCATCGCACCCACAAAGCCCTGGAAAGTGGTCATTGCTGATGATGAAAGCGGAATTCATGACATTACAAAGCTTGCACTGGAAGACTTCACTTTTGAAGGACGCAATCTGGAATTTTTAAGTGCGTTTTCAGGTGCGGACACCAAAGCGATCCTCCATAACAACCATGATGCAGCCGTTATCCTGCTGGATGTGGTTATGGAGACGGAAAGTATCGGTCTGGAAGTTGCCCGATATATCCGGGAAGAGCTGAACAATCGATTCATCCGTATTGTTCTGCGAACAGGACAACCCGGGAAAGCCCCTGCGAGAGAGATCATAACCGGTTACGATATTAATGACTATAAAGAAAAATCAAGACTGGATAACAAAGAACTCTTCACAACAATCACCTCTTCTCTGCGTGCATTCCGGGATCTGCGAACCATTGAAAAAAATCGCAGGGGTCTTGAACTGATTATTAAATCCTCTGTCAATATTCTCGAACATCAAACATTCAATAATCTTGCATCCGATGCACTGATCAAACTTCTGTATATCCTTCAACTTGACAATGAAGTCAAAAACAGGGAACTATCCTGTGGACTTGCTGCCTGTCAGGAGGATGAAGCTTATTTAATCCATACAGCCACAGGCCCATTGAAAAAATATAAAAACACTTATGTGCATGAAAGCCTTCCAGAAGAAGTCCAAAAAAACCTGAAAACCGCAATCGCCCGAAAGGAAAGCTGTTTTACAGATGATGCATATATCGGTTACTTCGCAACCCGGAAAGGGATGATCAACCTTTTCTACTTGGACGGATGTCACAATTTGACAGAACTGGACAGAGACCTGATCCGTATCTTTTCCGCAAATCTCTCCATTGCTTTTGATAATATCGATCTCTACCAGGAGAACATTGAAACACAAAAAGAATTGATCCTCATGCTGGGTGAGACAATTGAAACCCGGTCCGATGTCACAGCCAATCATGTGCGCCGTGTTGCTGAAATATCCTATAAACTTGCCATTCATGCTGGTTTATCAAAAGAGGATGCAGAACTTCTGAGATTTGCTTCTCCCATGCACGATGTCGGAAAAGTGGGAATCAATGATTCCGTTCTGTTAAAACCAGGACAGCTTACCGAAAGGGAAACAGAAGAAATAAAAATTCATACTACAAAAGGATACAATATTCTGAAGGTTTCGGATAAGGCGATCATGAAAATCGCGGCAACCGTTGCATATGAACATCATGAAAGATGGGACGGCAAAGGATACCCGCGGGGTCTCAAGGGTGAAGAGATCTCGCTGTTCGGCCGTATCACAGCCATGGCTGATGTTTTTGACGCTCTGGGACATAAACGCTGCTATAAGGATGCCTGGACCCGGAATGAGATCCTGGAGTATATGATCCAGGAACGCGGTGGTCTTTTTGATCCTTTCCTGGTCGATGTTTTCCTGGAACATCAGGACGACTTTTTTCAAATCAGTTCAAAATACCCGGATAATTGAATACTGCCGGCATCATGAAAATGGCATAACAATCTCATATGTCACACCGGCAAACAAAAGCCGATGCCGCAGCCATGGATGCCATGGATGCCATGAACCAGGACACCTGGGAACTTGTGGGTTACCTGCTTAAAAGATCTCAAAGCCGCTGCATTCTGGACCGAACTGCAATATTCCGATGGGGCTTTGCCGGCTCAGGAATAGTCATCTGCTGTCAACCTTTGATTAATTAAGTAAGACATTCCCGGAATTCCTGGAAACTTTCTTTGATTTTTTGTTGAAAATGGATATAATCAAGGTGAATTGTACATTCGGGATAGTTTTGATAATTCAGGATAAAATAAAAAGGCTTAGAAAAAAATAAATGGTTAGGTCAAAAACAACTGGTAAACGCGCTTCAGGAAACCACTGACTATCTGCTTGGCGATGCGGATAATGAAGCAGAAGAGATAAAAAATCATGATCAATCTTTTGTCGATAAAACCAGGCTAATGGATTCACTGGTCGAAAAAGAAAATGCTTAACCTTTTTTACCGAAAAATATAAACTTGCTTAAAAATCAGGAGACGAGCCATGTCGGAAGCAAACTACAATCAAGTCATATCCGAGATAAAAACATTAAATTTGTCAGACCAGCTTCGTCTTTTAGAAGAAATGGCGATACTGATTCGTAAAAAGACAAGCAAAGTAAAGCCCCGCAGCATTTTGGAACTAAAAGGAAAAGGTAAGGATATCTGGAAAGGACTTGACGTAAAGGCTTATATTGATAAGGAACGATCATCGTGGAATGGATAAACGCGTTGCAGGGAAAAACGGTTGGTCTCGATACTGCACCATTGATTTATTTTATTGAAGAAAATCCCAAATACATTGAAACGGTAAGGCTTTTCTTTGAAGCAATGGACAGGGGCAGTTTTCTGGTTGTCACTTCAACCGTAACCTTACTGGAAGTTCTGGTGCATCCATTACGCTGCAATAACAGAGAACTAGCGACGGAATACCGGGACATCTTGCTTAATTCAAAACTGATGACGTTGGAAGTTTCAAACGTCATCGCGGAACAGGCTGCCCAGTTAAGGGCCGTTCATAATATCCGCACACCGGATGCCATCCAGATCAGCGCGGCACTAGATGCCAGGGCCACGTATTTTTTCACCAATGATATCCGATTGCCTGACATTCCATCCATTCAAATTCTTTCCCTTGATTCACTCATTTAAAAACAGAATCAATCATGAATCCCGTTGGGTGACGCCCGCTTATTGAGTTTGTACAATTTGTCAACAACCCCATTATTCCCC
>PNOB01000130.1 GCA_013824585.1 Desulfobacterium sp.
CCGTGCTGAATGGAAAAACATGAAAAATCAATACTGTTCTTGTTCAACCGGGGCGGGGTTCCTGTTTTCATCCTTCCCAGCGTAAATCCAAGATCTTTCAGTTGAACCGGCAATACATAGGATGCAAACTCACCGGCTCTTCCCGCCTGTATCTGCGTTGACCCGATATGAACCAGACCGCTTAAAAACGTACCGGTTGCCAGAATCACACAAGGGGCTTGAAACCCGAACCCGGTCTGATCCTGAATCCCGGTAACCTGATTGTTTTCGATGATGATTCTTTCAACCAACGCCTGTTTCAGATCCAGGTTGGGCTGGTCTTCCAGTATTGCCTTCATGGCCAGATGATATCGAGCCTTATCGTTCTGTGTTCTGGAAGAGTGAACAGCCGGGCCTTTTTTGGTATTCAGGGTTCGATACTGAATGGCTGTTTTGTCTGTTATCCTGGCCATCTCTCCGCCAAGTGCGTCGATCTCCTTGACAAGCTGGCCTTTGGCCATTCCGCCAATGGAAGGGCTGCAAGGCATGGCCGCAACCTTATCCAGATCAATGGCCAGCAGCAGAACCCTGCAACCCATTCTTGCACTGGCAAGCGCAGCCTCACAGCCTGCGTGTCCGGCGCCAACCACAATGATATCATATTTTTTGCTGTAAAAAGCCATATCTGCTGGAATATCTGTAAAAAAGAGTATAGAGATTAAAGATCAGACAACACCACCATTATCGGCATGAATAAGAGATGGTTTGCCTGTTGGCCCGTTTGCCCGTTTGCCCGTATAAAACCATTCCGGTTAACCGGCCAACGGGCAAACCGGCGAACCTTTTCTCAGGGAACAGAATATATCCCCGGCAGCACAATAGGTCAAGGGGACAGTCACAAGGCAACAGGATCATGACCAAAAGATACAATGATTTCAACACATATCTCAAAAATGAGTTTGGTGAGCGGGTTCAGAAGATTACGGTTGATGCTGGTTTCTCCTGCCCCAACCGGGATGGCACGCTATCATCCGGAGGCTGCATCTATTGCAATCCAAAGGGCTCCGGAACCGGCGCATATGAAAAAAAAATATCCATCACCGACCAGTTGCTCCAGGGAAAAAATGCGCTGAACAGACGATACAAAGCCAACAAATTTTTTGCATACTTTCAATCCTTCACCAACACCTATGCCCCGATCGAACAACTCAAAGCAGTTTATGAAGAAGCTCTTGCCGTCAAAGATATCATCGGCCTTTCCATTGGGACCAGGCCGGACTGCGTAGACAATACAATCCTCTCCGTCCTGGAACAATATGCCCGGAAATACCTGATCTGGATTGAATACGGCCTGCAATCCGTCCACAATAAAACACTGGATATCATCAACCGGGGGCATGATTTTCAAAGCTTTCAGAATGCCGTTCAGATAACGCAGGGCAGGAACATCAAAATCTGCGTCCATGTTATTCTGGGTCTGCCCGGGGAAGACAGAAGACAAATGCTTGAAACCGCCGAAATTCTCTCTGAAATGAAGATTGATGGAATCAAACTTCATCTGCTTTACGTGATTAAAGGAACCAGAATGGAACAGTTATACTGGGCAGGAGAATACCAATGCCTGGAACAGCAGGAATATGTTGATCTTATCTGTGATTTTCTGGAAAGAACCCCCTGGAATATTGTGATTCAGCGCCTGACCAGTGACCCGCACAGGGATGAGCTTGTTGCTCCGGAATGGTCGTTGAAAAAAGCGGAAACCCTGAAAATGATTCAGGATGAACTGGAAAAAAGAAATACCCGGCAGGGTCAATTATTTCTTCCTGATCCTACCATCCGGCAACCATCTTTTTGACAGTGTCCAGCATCATAGGGCTGATCGGCCGCCACCTGGGCTCGATGGCCTTTCCATCATGCCATGTAAACTCTACAACATCAAATCGTTCTGGGATTTTATGAACTTTTCCAATCCCATATTCCGAAGCAGCATAGTACTCCACCCAAAGCATCCGGCGGGGATTGATCCCAAATCGCTGCGTAACCAGTGTGGCAATATGTCCGGAGCAACTCCGGATCGATATGGACTCCTTTCCAATATCCTTGCTGATGATCACAATGGGCCGCAACAGCACTTGATCGCCGGATTGATCACGGCTTTCATCATAGATCCGCAGTTTACACTTGCCACTGGCAAGCCGCAGTTTCCCGCCCCAGCCATCCCAGGAAAATATATCATCATAGATCAACATCGGGCAGTCACACCTTATTAAAGCAATGACCGTTTTTTTCTTCATATATCTACAGATGGTCACATATGGAACAATATAATACAGATTTTTCAGAATGCCAAAACCAATGACTCCTAAACAGATCCATTTCCACAGTTTGCTTTATCATAATGATCATCTGGTCAGACGACCATAAATCTGTAAAAGCCGACCTGGAAGCTCACAAACATCTGAAATCACGCTATGATGGAACTTTCCATACAACTGATCCAGTTGGTCATTCCCGCTGATATTCACCGTAATACCATGAGCAAAAAGATTTTTGGATCGGGCTTCGAGCAATGCTTTTCGGGTATCCAGGATCGCATACTCCTGTTTATATCCATTGTCATTGGGAAATCCATCGCTCAGTATCAGTAACAACCGAACCTTTGAACCGAGTTTTTCCAGCTTGCTTGCGGCATGACGGATCGCGGCTCCCATACGGGTTCTGCGAAGGGGTTGCATCGCATTGATTCTGTGGGTGATATTTTCTTTCATGCCTTCATGAAACTCCTTGATTGGAAAATAATCCACCCCGAGCCGGCCTGTCCCGGAAAAGCCGGCTATGGAAAAGGAATCACCCACAACGGAAAGCGCCTCGCATAGCAGGACAATCGCTTCTTTCTCGATGGTAAGAACGGATTTATCCGTGCCGGATACATTGTTGGCAGTGGATCGCGACAGATCTACCAGCACCAGAACCGAAACGTCACGGACCTGCTTGATCCGTTTCATATAGATACGCTCAGATGGAGTGATACCGGCTTTTTTCTCAATTGCATAATCCAGCAGCGCCCGGTAGTCAAACTCATCCCCTTCCAGCCAGCGTCTCAGGATGGTGAGCCCTTCCGGCTTCAACAGTTCAAAGGAGTATCGGATTTGCTTGATCAACTCCTGGTGGAGAGATAGGGTATCCTGATAAAATGTTCCCTGTTTTTCCAGAATCGGCTTTTCACGAACCAGCACATGATCCTGAAGGTAATCCCCCTGATCCATATCCCATTCCCGGTAACGGAATGTTCTGTAAAACATTTCATTTTCAGAGAATAAAGAGTCCTGAATGTCTGCTGAATCCACAAGCGCTTGTTTTTGCAGAGACACCAGTATATTTTGGATCATCTGTTCGGGGTTTTGGCTTTTATCGCCTGATCCCAGCACCAGGGTTTTGATATCCTCCTGCGACAGATTTCCCGATTCCTTTTCCATTCTCTTCTGAATTTCGGATCGATAGACCTTGGTTCCATTTTCCCTGAAAATTTTCCGGATCTGCTCGGCCTTTTGCTGCTGCTGAAGGAATGTACCCGCATATAGATCCGGCCGGAGACTTCTGTTGAACGGAATTGTAATCGGCTGATATCCTCTGTTTCCATTATGTACTGACTGAAAAAATTCTTCCACCTCAGGATAGAATAACAGAACCAGTTCAGCCATGGCTTCAACTGTTCCATCCTGCTGGATTTGGCGGAAAAACCGTTCTGAAAGACGCTTCACAAGCAGCCCATCCTGTTGATCATGACCTGTTGTTAGCCCCGGGCTGATGGCGACAGCCGCATATAATTGCAATAACAAAGCTTCGGGTCCGGCATTGGAGAGCAATTTTTCACAAGCCTTCAGCAGAAACGGCTTTGCCTGTCTTACCGCTCCCGGACTTGCCTGATTCATAAGTGCCCATATCCGGCCGTGTTCATAAACGGTAAACAGATCACAAGCCAGCAGAGGATTTGGAAACAGATGGAAAAAACGCTCCATATCCGAATGTCTGTCCTGCATAGCATCTTCAAGAAGGTTTTCATCCAATAACGGAATTCCAATATTTTTCGCTCTGCATTGATCCATTGCCTTTTGAAGGTCAAATGCAAAGGTATCAAACTCATAGTATCCTGCTTCCAGCCGGACCAGCACCTTGTATAGACCCAGGTTCTCTTGTTTATCGCCCACATCCATTTCATCCGGAAGATACAGGTATCGTCCGTCTGAAACCACGCAAGGCCCGTTAATACCCGCATCCAATTTCTTGCCGGTAAGTGAGGACAGGGCGCAAATCTTAAGGGAGAGCCCCGTAGCTGCCTGAATATAGCGACTCAGACGGTGCTGAACCTGTTTCAGCGGAACAACCACTTGAAGTTTCAGACAGGTATCCACAGCAGCCCGGGTATTCAGGGAAATATATTTTTCTCCAAGAACCGGATTCTTTCTGTACTTTTCAAGCCCTGTGGTAACAAATATTGAAAGTCCCTGATGATCCAGAAAACCCAGTTCCCTTTTCAGGCTTTCGATAAATGGTTCGGCCAGTGAAATTTCCATCTGGATGATCCTGCAAAGCTCATTCATCACCCAGGTTTTTTTCTGATCCGGAAGCCACAGGCACATTTGCGATAGAAGAGTCGCAATCTGTTTGCACTGATTGTAATTCATATCCTGACCAAAAGCATCTTCCAGAACATGAAGAAATGCCTGTCCGGCAGACAGGTTCCCTGAATTCAACAGAGAGGTGAGCGCACCAAGAGGAGCCGCCAGGGCATACACTCCCTTTGACTGCATGATCCGGACAACGGTTAAAAAATGCTCCAGAAACGCCGGATCATTGATTTTCAGAATCGGAACCAAGGCTTCTGCCATGATTCTGGCAAGGGTCGGGCCGCTGTCCTTTTCCGCCTTTCGGATGAGGGTTTTATATTGGTCAAGTGTTTGCTGATCCGAATCTTCCATTAACAGCAGATACCCTTCGGCAAATGCTTTTCCAAAGGACAATTCCTGGGAAATCCCCCAAAGGGTTTCCTCCACAAAAATATCAATACTTGTCTGCGATGGCTGAATATGGAAAGAATCCATCCTCTCCTTCACCCTTTGGGCAAATTCCGGGTCAAACAGATAAAGGGGTTTCAATGGATCGTTTCTCATATGCCGGAAACTCACTTACAGAATATCTTCAATCAGGTCCTTCAGGGTTTCCTGTAACCCCGTATCATCCGTTAATGGAAGACAGATCGCTGTGCGGCAGGCATCCTGCAAGGGTATTCCTCTCCGGATCAACTGCGCTGCATAAATGAGCAAGCGGGTGCTTGCCCCCTCGGTAAGACCATGTTCCCGCAAATTCCGGATTTTCCCCCCCAAAGACACCAGCCGGACAGCCATATCCATATCCACCTGCCCTTCATGGCTCACGATTTCAGCTTCTTTTGAGGGTTCCGGGTAATGAAACGCAAGTGAAACAAACCGCTGCCGGGTACTCTGCTTCAAATCCTTGAGGATGGACTGGTACCCTGGATTATAGGATATCACCAGAAGAAAATCCGGATGTGCTGCTATGGTCTCCCCTTTCTTGTCGATATGCAAAATTCTCCGATCATCGGTAAGGGGATGGATCACGACCGTTGTGTCTTTCCGCGCTTCAACCACCTCATCCAGATAACAGATCGCTCCCTGCCGGACCGCGCGGGTAAGTGGGCCGTCAACCCAGACCGTCTCTTCATTTTTTAACAGAAATCTTCCGATCAGATCTGATGCAAACAGATCTTCATGACAGGAAACCGAAATTAATGGCCGCTGTAACCGATATGCCATGTGTTCAACAAAACGTGTTTTCCCGCATCCGGTCGGGCCCTTGAGCATCACAGGAAGCTTTGCATCATATGCGGTTTCAAATATGGAAATCTCGTTGTTTGATTCCAGATAATAGGGTTTGTTTTTCATATAACCGGTTTCCTGATCCGGCTGGCGGTTCAATGCCATGCTGTCTCTCCCTTCACAGTGTAATTTGCCGATTCATCCGTCAATATTCAGACCATGCTTGACAGGCCTGGTGTATTGGGTGTATCCGATCTACAAAATTGATGGCTTCATAATGATTCACTATTCCATCTTTCTGCCATTCACCGGAATGACAGCAGATGGAATTTTCGAAATTTTACAGACCCATCAAAAAAAAGACACTCCAATAAAAAAAAGGAAAATATACTGAATGGAAATTGTTGACAACAACAATATCATAAACCTTGAAACCGTAGACCATAAATCCGTTATCCTCATCGGCACAGCCCATGTATCCAGAGAAAGTGCAGAGCTGGTCGAAAAGGTGATCCAGGAGGAGAAGCCGGATACGGTCTGTGTTGAACTCTGCCCCTCACGATTTCAAACCATCCGGCAAAAAGACCTGTGGCAGAATATGGACATCATAAAGGTTATTAAAGAAAAAAAAGTGTTTCTCCTTTTTTCCAATCTGCTCCTTGCCTCCTTTCAAAAACGGCTTGCAGGAAAATTTGACATCAAACCAGGCGAAGAGATGTTTCGGGCTATCGCCGCAGGCGAAGCCATTTCCGCCAATATTCACCTTGCTGACCGGGAAATCCAGATTACGCTTTCCCGTGCATGGCGAATCATGGGAACCTGGGAAAAAATGAAATTGATGTTTCAGTTGCTGATGTCTGTGGGTGAGATGGATGAAATCAGTGAAGAAGACATTGAAAAAATGAAACAGGAGGATGTTCTTCAGACTATACTGTCGGATATTGGAAAATCCCATCCTGTTTTGCGGGAGATTCTGATTGATGAACGGGACAAATACCTTGCACATAAAATAAAAACCGCTCCGGGCAATAAAATTGTTGCTGTTGTCGGCGCTGGACATGTTCCCGGCATTCAAAAATACTGGAATACAGAGATCGATATCCATGCACTTGAACAGCTCCCCCCCAAAGGAAAATGGGGGAACGTTCTCAAATGGTCACTACCGTTGCTGATAGTAGTACTTTTTGGAGTGGGTTTTTTTTATGGCGGGGCCAAAGCCGGAACCAATATGATGTTATGGTGGACATTGACAACGGCTTTTCTGGCAGGGCTCGGTGCGCTGTTCGCACTTGCCCATCCGGCAACCATTTTATCCGCCATCCTTTCAGCTCCCCTGGCTGCATTACATCCCATGATTGCAACCGGATGGGTAGCGGGCCTTGTTGAGGCGTTTTTCCGTAAACCCAAAGTCAAGGATTTCGAATGCCTGTTTGATGATATCACTACATTGAAAGGGTTCTGGAAAAACAATATCACCAGGATTCTGTTGGTTGTCATCCTGACCAACCTCGGAACTGCACTTGGAACATTGGTGGCGTTTCCCATTATCGTCAGGATTTTTGTATCCGGATAAGAATGATTTTTTATCATTGAACAGAATAAATCAAAGGTGCCTCTCCGGTTTTCATTCAACTGTTTTCAACTTTTCAAACACCTCTCTACTTGTTGCATAGATATTGCCCTTGACACACAAGCGCCTTTCCAATATGTTCATCTCTAAAAAAACGCGACGTCTTCGTGCGCTAAGCAACCTTGGCGTTTCTTGTGGAGTGAGAGTCTCCACCAGGCAAGGTTCAGCCAGCCACCCATATTGAGTGTTGCGTGATTGGGAAGGAAGGCATACCGCAGAACGACCCACACGAAGCGTACACAGGGAATTCTATGGGCCGTAAGGAGGATGGCACCCTCCCTAAACAATTCAGCCTCGTTACTGCATATGCAGGCGGCGACGCTAAGACAGCAGAAGCCAATACAAAAAGGATCGATAGCACGTTCCTTGCAGACAGAGCTTGCTCTGGCATCGAGTACATGGTGAGACCTTGGCACGTAGAAAGAGAAGCGTCAGGAACTTGGGAGACCCTTGTGTTTCCTGTTAATACAAGTAGGGCTTTTCAACGCAACGAAGGAAGTCCGATGAGCTTGAGGGAGTCAGATCGTTTCATAGTACTCTGAGGCGAGAGAGCGCCGACCACATGGGGAAGGAAACGACGGATCTGTGTAGCCCGCAAAGTAAACATGGCCCGGATAAGAAAGGCTGGATTAGCCATGCAAACCTCACTGCGGGGAATATCAAATAAGTTTATCAGTGCATAAGTGAGCAGGATCGCAGAGCCCGGTACGGTAATACCGCACGCCGGGATCTGCGAGGGGACGGTTGGGTAACTGGCCGTTCTACTTATATTCCAATTATCCAACATTCACTATTTTGAGATTGAGGAGAATACAATGAAAAGAATGATATCGCTTACTTCTTTAACAATCGTATTAATATGCGCATTCAGTTTCGCAGCTCATTCCAGCAATCAAGGCACCTGGGAGAAAATGGAATCGGTTCCGACAACAGCTTCATTATATAGCATATGGGGGAATTCACCTGAAAATATGTTTGCAGTCGGAGCTTCCGGTACGATACTGCATTATAATGGAGCAGCTTGGTCCAAAATGACAAGTGGGACGACTTATACATTGAAAGGTGTTTGGGGTAGCTCTGGAAATGATGTTTATGCCGTGGGTGCAAATGCTACCGTTCTGCATTATGACGGCAGTGTATGGAGTAAAATAAAGATCGGTACAACCTATCATCTTCAATCTGTGTGGGGTTCTTCCGCCAATGATGTATTTATCGTTGGGAATTATGGTTTCGATAATAAAATATATCATTACAACGGTACTGCATGGTCAATGATAAGCGGTGGCTATGCCGGAACATTGGGAAGAATTTGGGGGTTCAGTGAAACCGATGTTTTCGTCGTTGGTACATCAGGCCGGATATATCGTTACGATGGGGTTTCATGGACGCAGATGGCAAAAAAAACGTCCTATAACATAGCCGATATTTGGGGAAGTTCAGGAAATGATCTATATGCGGTTGGCGATAGTTCCACTATTCTTCATTATAACGGAATTAATTGGATTGTTCAGCAGACGATGAAACCAGGGTCACTTTATGGAATCGGGGGTAGTTCAAGATCAAATATTTTTGCATTAGGATCAAGCGGCCAAATTCTTTTCAATGATGGTAGTCAGTGGACTTCCATGCCTAGCGGAACAACAAGTTCTCTTCAGGACATTTTGGTTTTTTCATCCACTTCCGCTTATGTTGTCGGAAACAGCGGGACGATATTAAAATATAGCTATATTCAACCAAATTCTTCCCCCGTTGTCGAGATAACCTCACCATCCGACACTTCTTCATTTTCCATCGACGATGGCCCGGTTATGTTTAGTGCAACTGCAATTGATCCGGAAGATGGTGATCTGAGTCAGGCTATCCAGTGGAGTTCGAGCATCAATGGGTCAATCATTCCACCAGCAATTTTATCCCCCGGAACACATACGATCACTGCCACCGTGACGGACAGTGGTGGTATGTCGGCATCGGATACGATCACAATCTCCATCCTGGAACATGTCAATGCCCCGCCATCAGTGCAGATCATTTCTCCTATTGATGACGGTATTTATTCACTTGTGAACGGATCGATACAACTGGCTGCCAATGCGTTGGATCCTGAAGACGGAGATATTTCACCACAGGTCGAATGGCGGTCCGATGTAGATGGTATTTTGTTTTCCCCGGCGATATTATCTGTCGGAGAGCATACGATAACTGCCCAAGTTTATGACAGCCAAGGTCTTTCCGCAATCGACAGTATTATCATCACCGTTTTTCAGAAGCCGATCGTTGTAGTTGATTCTTCCGGAAGTTTTGGATTTTCGACAATTCAAAGTGCTATAGATGCAGCTACCACAGTTGATGGTGATACACTAATTATAAAAAATGGAACCTATCATGAGAATATAACCATTTCCAAGCGAATCGCTATTGAATCTTTAAATGGGAATCAGTCCGTTTTCGTTGTCGCAAGCGATCCGAATCAACATGTTTTTGATGTTGAAACCGATCATGTAACAATTAAAGGTCTTTCCATTTATGGTGCTTCCGGTGAATATGATGCAGCTGTTTATCTTGGCAGCAACTCCTATGAATGTAATGTAAGCGAAAATCGTTGTGGTATCGATAGCGAACGTAATAATTTTTTTGGTATTTATCTACAGAGCACAGGCAGCCACGTCATAGAAGGAAATACCTGCGCCAATAATTATTCCTCTGGAATAAAAATAATCTATTCTTCTTCAAATCAAATTACAGGAAATATTTGCACCAATAATGCTATTGGCATTGTTTTGGAAAACAATAGCATTGAAAACAGTGTCACCAATAATCAATGCACCGGGGGAAATACTGGAATTTCTTTATGGAACTCAAGCTCAAATGGAATTGCCCACAATACTTGCAGCCAAATGTCAAGCGGCATTGTTTGTCATAATTCAAGTATGATCACCATCTCAGATAATTCATGCATCCAAACCGGATATGGTATCAGCCTTTATATGGCTTCCTCTTTTGCGGTAACCGGTAATAATTCCAGTAGCAATAATCAGTACGGATTGTATATCAGCAATGTATCAGAAGCCACGGTTACTAACAACATTTTCTCTCAGAATCAATATGGTATCAGTCTGGTTGGTTCAACTAATAATTCATTCAGAGGAAATACAATTTCAAATAACAGATATGGCATGATGGGCGCAGGATCGAATGAAATATATTTAAATGATTTTATAAATAATCTTTACTGCCATTACATCAATGACGATTCGAGCCATAACCGATGTTCACCGTTTGAGATGCAATATATGTACAACAGCACAAATTATGTCAGTTATTTAGGTAACTATTATAGCGGTCATGACTTGACAGACAGCGACGGCAACGGTGTTACGGACAATCCATATAGGGTAGCCAGCTCATATGGGCCTCATCTTATTGTTGACCAATATCCTTTAGCAAGCCCCATTAATTGCTATTCGGATATTATTGCACCATAATATAGCAGGGCTCCAAAAAAATTATTGAATATTGCATCTAATCAAAAACAGCAGGGCAATGATTATTCATGTCCCTGCTGATTTTTTTAAGGGGTAGCCGGATTCTTTCCAGATTGGTCAATTGAACCGGCCTATGGAGTTTCGATTTCAGGATTTCGTAACAACCTGGTTTCTCTCAAGGAGGCCAAAGACCAGATCACCCGGTTTGAGTACGACAAAAACAACTGGCTCGTCAGAGAGATCCGGCCCATGAACCAGGGAATTCCGGGGACCTTATTGATCTTTCTTGTTTTGAATGCATCATCGGGCATGTAAACTTC
>PNOB01000131.1 GCA_013824585.1 Desulfobacterium sp.
GAATAGAGTTAGTGTAAATACTAACACCAGCCTGACCTGTTACATCGTTCAGGTCGTTGTCTGAGATTGAATCCAAAGCGAATGCTGTGAACGGGATCAACAAGATGGCCAAAAAAATTGCGACTTTTTTCATTGTTCTTTCTCCTTAAAGTAAGTTGTTATTACCCTTACCAAGGTAACCCGGCTATCCCACCCACTGGGACCCGTGGCTTTCCGTCCCTCGGTTACCCGAGGTTTGGTCTTTTCTATGGCATATTAAAGAAACTGAATCGTGATCTTCTATCAAACTTTTTTTCGATTTTCATCAGTTTCAATCCCCACTTTTCTGTTGATTAAAAAAACATTTCTATTTGGTACTATACTTAATTTGCCGATGCATACGTTTTTTAGATAAGTAAACATCGTTTTGTATGGATTTAACAGTTCTCTTCATTGCTGTCATGATACCAAAGGGCCATTTTAGGGGGTGTATTTTCAATTTTCAGTTCAGCGCTATTAAAAATGTCGCTTATCAATTATGTATTTAATCGATTTTTTCACATGGATATGGAACTTTTCGAGAGGAAGATCTATGGTTATTTTGTGATTCAATTGATTTGTTTTTTGGTCTTGATCGGGAAAGAACAAATGGCAGGTAAATTGTAATGATGAGTTGTTTGTATTGCAATAAAACATTTAAATGCCTCAGAAAGTGAAATGGAAGCTGTCTGGCACAGCTTCCATTTCCGTCTTACTGCTGGTAAATTTTCTGGCAATCATTTTACCTTTTGTGAGACATATCTACCAATTTTTTTTTGGTCTGTCATGATGCATATGGGCCATTTTAGGGGGTGTAATTTTTATATAATTTCGATTTCTTTTGCTCTGTGGATGGCCTGAATGCGGTTGCCGACAGCCAACTTCCCATAAATATTGTTTACGTGCCTTTTTATTGTGTTTCGTGCAATGAAAAGCTTATCGGCTGTTTCCTGATTTGACATGCCGGTAGATAATAGCCGCAGCACTTCCACTTCACGTTTGCTAAGGGGTTCTATCAGTTCGTATGAAGGAGAAGAGGAAACCAGCGTTTTTGGGCGTTTTTGTAGATCTCTGTCATTATCGATCAAACGCAACAGCTTCCCAGCATAGTTGATACAACGACCTCTTTTAACCATTTCTGCAAGGAGCTTTCCCATTATCTCACCTTCATCCAAAAATATGCGGATATATCCTTCCGGTTCAGCAATTGTTAAAGCTTTTTCAAGAGCCACTATAGATGTATCCACTTTTCCAATAGAGGAATACAGTAAGGCCTGAAGGATTCGGACTTCAACGACTGTTGATCGATGTCCCTTTTCTTCCGAAAGCTGAACCTGACATCGTAAGAACTGTTCCGCTTCTTGAAAATCAATAATAGGGGATACTTTTTGAAAAAATATGTTCTGCTTGATGCACAGCCGTATCAAAGAAAATTGGGCTGCCCGGTTCCATTTTAATCCGTTGCGGTGATCACCACTTTTTTTATTCTGGTCAAAATGTATTCCAAGCTTTTGAGTAAGTTCTTCTGCGGATCTCAAGTACACAGAATGATCATTATTTTTATCCAGAAGAAAACGTATTTTCAGGGCTGCTGCATATTTATTTGCTCCAGGTAGAAATGGATCAAGCCTTTCAATTTTTTCAATGATGGATTGAAATTTTAGTTCTTCTGATTTTTCAACAAAAGCAAGTCTTGCCAGGGATGCATATCCGTCCGATAAAATACTTTGAAATGCTTTGTTTCCTTCTATCTGTTGTATGCCCATTGCCAATTCCTGTCGGGCTTCAGCTACCCTGTTCCATTCAAGCATTACACTGCCTATACAAAGATGAATGATCCCTTCGACAGACTGCTGGTTTTTTGAGATTTCTCCGCGGTCATGAATATATTCAATCGTGGCACGGCATATGGATTCTGCTTTATGCAACCGACCTTCCGAAAATGCTATCCATGCCTTAAAGTACCTGAATAAGATAAAAAATGAATGGGAATTACAGCTTTGAGCAATCATTTCATTCTGATCCAGTAATTGATAAGCTGTTTGCAAATTCTCGTTGGCCAGATGTCCGAGAACGATATTTACCAGATTGATACATTTGAGTTCATAATCGTCATCCGGTGTTAAAGTCAATGCTTTGCTGGAAGCCTCCATAATCATTTCCGGCTGGCTGCAATTTTCTCGAAGTAAATTTGCACGAAGTGTTTCTATTGTTGCGCGGATGTAGTTCAAATTATAACGTTCAATCTGTTCTCCGGTGCTTCCATCATCTTCCGATTGTGATAGAATTTTTTCTGCATTATCCAGGTATCGTTCCACTTTTTCAGGATACCCCGGCATTTTTTCAGAAAACAAAACCATCGATTGAATGATGCATAAGAGTGGGCTGGATTTGATTACATTCCTCGGAATTTGATGAATCCAGTTTGCTATAGCTTTTCCTTCACCGTGATAAAATGCGGTCATCCCATAATTTTCGATGAGTTTTGCTGCTTTTTCCAGATTATTGGCTGCCATTGCGTGATGGATCGCCTCATACTCGAATTTGTTTTTTGTAAACCATTGACAGGCTTTTTCATGAAGCGCCGTTACCTCTTTTGGTTTTGTGTTGGATAAATGCTTTAAAAGAAAATCTGAAAAAAGCTGATGGTACCGATAGTATTTTCCTTCATTATCGAGCTGCACAATGAACAAGTTCTCAGAGACAAGCTTTTGCAATATCATGTGGCTGTCTTTGCCTTCTGTAACTGCATCACATAGATCAGCCGTCATCCGCTCAAGGATAGTTGTTTTTAATAAGAACGATTTGATATGCTCCGGTTGATTGAGAAATACTTCTTCAAACAGATATGTTGTTATGAAGTTATGACTTCCTTTAAAAGAAGAAATAAACCGTTTTTTATCTTTTTGACTTTGGATAGAAAGTGCTGCGAGTTGCAAACCGGCAATCCAACCCTCAGAACGTTCTTCCAGGATTGTAATATCATCATCATCAAGTCCAAGTTTCATCACTTCATTGAGGTATAACCTTGCCTCATCAGATGTGAAACGAAGATCAACTGTTCGGATTTCTTTTAATTCTCCAAGAACACGCAACCGTCCTAATGCAATCGGAGGATCGATACGTGTACAGAGAAAGAGATGGATGGATGAGGGCATGTTATCGATGAAGAACATCAGGTCGTTGTGAATTTGATCATTGGTAATCAGATGATAATCTTCCAGAACAAGAAAAAAATCTTGCTCTGTTTCATGGATTTCGTTCAGCAATTCAGATAGCACGGATTGAAAGGATGATGATACGGAATTAATTTTTCCTGATGCACTTTTTCCCTTCGAAGAACAAATCGTTTGAAAAGAAGCAATAAAATGAGTCCAGAATCGGGATGAGGTATTGTCACCTTCGTCCAGTGTGATCCAGGCCGCGTCGATTTTATGTGAATGAATCCATTCCTTCAGAGCCGTTGTCTTTCCAAACCCTGCAGGTGCGGATATCAGCGTCAATTTATAATGCGAATAAGAAAGCAACATTTCATTTAATCTCTGACGTAATACATGTTGTGATTTAGCAGGTGGAATAGCCAGTTTTGTTTTTAATATCGGGTATGTCATTGTACAATATTCCATTTTTTACACTTTCCTTGTAAGAAAATTGTTCTTATCGGCGCTGCGCTCAAATCAATTCCAGAATACTGTGTGTGCCGACCTGCTTTGATAGTCACTCATTTTCAGAATCACTGCCAGCAACCATGAACTTTGTTCACTGCATCGTTTTTGTAGCATCCATTATGCCATGATGATGGTGTATTTTTTTTTGACTGATATTGCATGCAGTTATGGGCTGGGGAAAAAAACAATTATTGTTAGAAGCCTGGTATCAGCTATGTCAAAATGGTATACTTTTTTATTTAACAAGCTAATATAGCAGTGAATATTATACTGCTATAACAAAATGACATAGTAGCGAAAAAACTCCTCTTCAAAAAAGAGTTTTTCCATTGTGGTTGCAGAAAGTGAAATTTTTAATGAAATGTTGTTTCCTCTTTCAATTCATAATATGATTTAAAAGAAGATCTGTGACCGTTTATTTTAAAGGAAAAGCGAATGAAGACTTCCATATTGGTTGTTGATGATGAACCCACTTTTTTAAACAGTGTTATTCGTCAATTACGGTTGCAGGGATATCACGATTTGACGTCCATCTCGAATTCGGATGAAGTCCAATCGGTCATAAGAGAGAAAAAATTCGATGTTGCATTTCTCGATATCACGATGCCAAAACCAGATGGTATTGAACTACTTGAAATGATAAAAGAAAAAAGCCCTCAGACAGAATGTATCATGCTGACAGCAAACGATAATATTCAAAGTGTTATCCAGTCGATCAAACTCGGGGCATATGATTATCTGGTAAAACCAATTACTCCGGATCAACTGATTCATTCCCTTGATCGTGTCTTGGAACGTAAACGAATGTTTGGTGTTTTAAACCTGCGCCACCAAAATGCAGTGAATATAACATTCAACAATCCAAAAGCGTTTCAGGAATTAATTACCTGTGATGATAAAATGCTTCAGATTCTATACGAAGCTGAACTTCATGCTCAGTCCAATATTACTGTATTAATTACAGGTGAAACAGGTGTTGGTAAAGAGTTGATGGCCCGTGCGATACATCAGGCCAGTCATCGTGCTGCAACTCCTTTTGTGGCGATCAATATGCTGTCACTTTCATCGTCATTATTTGAGTCAGAGTTTTTTGGTCATATCAAAGGAGCCTTTACAGATGCAAATCAGAATAAAATAGGTTACCTACAACAAGCTGAGGGCGGAACGGTTTTTTTGGATGAAATTGGTGATTTGCCAATAGAATTACAGGGAAAGCTGTTACGGGTTTTGCAGGAGAAAGAATATTCACGTGTCGGCAGTACAGAGATTGAACAGGCGAATGTTCGATTTATTGCTGCTACAAATCGTGATCTTGAAAAATATGTGAAGGAAGGAAAGTTTCGTAATGACCTTTTTTATCGTCTTCAGTTTGCCTCAATAGAGATTCCCCCATTGCGTGAGCGAAGAGATGATATACGTTTACTGGCTGCAAATTTTCTCAAAAAATCGGAGCGATCTGATGTGATTTTATCGGAAAAGGCTGAATCTGTCCTTGTCGGGCATGATTGGCCCGGTAATGTCCGTGAGTTGAAAGGGGTTGTTGAAGCAGCGGTAAATTTAGCAGTAACCGGAAAAATTCAGCCCGAACAATTGAAACTGCCTGTGAAGAATAAAATCCATATACCCCGAAGACAGAAATTCCTTTTTGAAGACATGGAACCGCTTTCAGAAGTTGAAAGAAAATATATTTTGGGAATATATGACTGTATGGATCAGAATAAAACCCACACAGCCCGAATTTTAGGAATCAGTTTGACAACCCTTCAACGAAAGTTGAGAGGGTACAATGTGAAATAGAGAGGTGCAGCAGAGAAGCCAAAAAGCTACAGTCCGATTTTTATGACAGTATGTTCATCTGTTTTATACACCGGAATCCGAACATGAAATGTACTTCCTTTTCCTGGTTCACTATGAAATGAAAGCTCGCCCTTGCTCTCTTCGATAATTCCCTGGGAGATGGATAATCCTAATCCTGTTCCGGTTTTACTGTTGCCGGTACTGAAAAAAGGATCGAAAATTTTTCCCGCAATATTTTCAGGGATTCCTTTCCCGTTATCCTCGATCATAATCGTGATCATAGAATCTCCTTTTTCATAAGGTTTGACGGTCAAGCAAATTCTGGAGTCTTCTTTGTCAGCAGCCTGACTGGCGTTGATAAGGAGATTGATCAACACCTGCTCTATTTTACCTGCGTTGACATATACTGGTGGTAAATCATTTGCCACATGTACTTCAACCTGTCTGATTTTTTGGTTCAGTTGGCTACCGACAAGGGTCATGGCATGCTTGATAATTTCGGAGAGGCTTTCCGGTTTTTTGCCTTCCTCCTTATGACTGCGGACATAATTTTTCAGGCCGGAAACAATGGAATTGATTCGCGAGGTTCCCATTTCCATATCCTCAATAAGTTGAAACAGATCCTCAAAAAACTGATGATAGGACATGTTCATTATCTGAAAATGTTCGGTTGGTTCAATGTTTTGGCTCAAAACAACCTTTATTTTGCTGATATATTTTTTCAGGGTGGGGATGTTAAAAAAAATGAAATTATTCGGGTTGTTGATTTCATGAGCAATTCCTGCCATGATTTGCCCAAGAGTAGCCAGTTTCTGTGATCGGATCATTTTGATCTCCGCCTCTTTGCGTTCTGTAACATCGATCAGAGAGCCTTCATAGCAAATCAGATGTTTGTTTGGATCATGAACAGTTCGGGCGGAAATTGAAATCCAAACCTTGCTTTTATCTTTTCGGTAGCACTGCAGAATATAATCGTTTAATCTTTCATTATCAGAAAGATAACGATTGATCTCGTGGCTCACGTCCATGTCAACAAATATTTGTTGTTCCACATTGGTGACCAGGGATATCATTTCCTCCGGAGAATCATATCCGAATATTTTAGCTAATGCAGGATTCGCACTGATCAGCCTTCCATCTGAGGCAATTTGAAAAATGCCTTCAACCGCATTTTCATAAAGCAATCGATATTTTTCTTCCGACTGAACAACCAGTTTGTAATATCTCGCATTTTCAACAGATATGGCAGCTTGCCCGGAGAGCAGCTGAAGAAATTTCAGATGTGTTGATGTAAAGGCGCCAATACTCAAATTATTTTCAAGGTAAAGAACCCCAATGAGTCTTCCCTGGTTGAGTAATGGCGAGCACAGGACAGACTTTACATTATTTTTTTGGATATAGGGCACATTTACGAATGAACCTTCATTGGCAGCGTCATTTAAAATCACACTCTTCTTTGTTCTTGCAACATAATTGACAATATCAACACACAGAAATGATGCCTCTGTAACCGGAATGGATTGAAGTATTTTGACCTCGCTGGAATTCATGGAGCATTCGGCTTCTACAACCATCATACTCCTGTTTTTTAGAATGAGGGAGCCGATCTGTGCTCCGGCATTTTCCATCAGGATCTGCATTAATTTTCGTAATAATTTTTCAAGTCTGATTTCACCTGATAATGCCTGAGAAGCCTTCAGCATTGTCAATAAATCAAGAGCGTCAAATGCTGTTTTTTCGTTTCCCAGCTGGTATTCGCTACCATAAGCAGTCAGAGGCGAAGAAGAAAAAAGTTTGGGATAAGACTCGCGTAAATGCTTTAACTTGGCGACTGCACCCCATTCAGCGTAAATGCTGTATGCTTCAGTCATATACGCTTTTGCTCTTTTGTGGTTGCCTCTGGAATTATAAAAATGTGCGGCTCTTTCATTGACTGCAGCTTCCGTGATAGGGAATCTGTGCTGTTGACTTTGTTGAATTGCAAGATCATATAACCGGGCTGCGACATCATCTTTGCCCAGTACTCTTGCTCGTTCAGCCTCTATAAAATTGAATTCATGCAAATTGTTCATGGGCGCAAAATCTGCCCATTTCTTTTTTTTCTTTTGATTTTTTGCTACCTTTTTTAAATGGTTTTTTTGCTGTTTTTTTGAAGATTCAGGGTAGAGAGATAGTCTGACCAGAGAATCCAAAATATTTATGGAGCGTATCAGGGTCATTCCGAGGACTACATTGATATGTTTTTCAGACTGTTCAATATATTCAAGTGCCTCCTTTGGTTTGTAAAAAAGGCTGCATAAATAGGCCTTGGTCACCCAAAACATCATAAGGCGAAAATATTGATTTGATCTATCCAACAGGGAGATTGTTTCATGTTCATTGAAAGCTTCACCTGTAAGCTGAGTCGGATCAGCATTCCGACCCAGCAAATTTAAAACCATTTGCCAATGGATGGAATGGGCACGAAGTATTCCCAACTGATTGAGTCCTTTTATGATCCGATTGTGTTTTTCTGCTTCTTTTTCAATTTCCTCGAGTTTTCTGCCAATTGAAAAGCTGGTGATATCATAGTTGCATAGAGATGCAGCAGCGGATGTCACATCTCCTGTTTCCAATCCAACGTGGTAGGCTTCCATGTACGATGAATGAGTTTCCTGTATATGGCGTTTCCAGTGGTGAATAGTCGAATTGTAGGTCAAAACAGTTCTTGCTTTTTGTCCTGATGGATTTGTTCGATCCAGCATTTGGAGTCCCAACCTGCCAAATCGGTATCCCCCGTCAATATCATGAAAGCTGGCGATTAATATCATTCCATAGTTCACAAATCCGCCTGGAGTTTCCGGATGGAAGCTGTTAAGACCGAATAGATTGATGCTTTTAAACATCAAAAAAATGCAAAAATTAAAATTCCCATCAAAATACGCTGCTAGGCCAAGACTTGAAAAAATTTTTAAATAGGATAGTCTCACAGGGTCAACCATTTCCGGCCAATTCATTGCATCTTTAACTTTATTTTTCGTGATTGTGAATGTCACTCTTGATTTGAGATATTCAAAAAAAAGCAATCCAAATCCGGGTCTTTCGGGTACATTCATCCCGAGTTGTCTTAAAAAATTTATTCCGATAAGAGTGGCACTATGAAAGTTATCCTGTGTGATTCCGGCATTGATTTTTGTGATATATATGCCAACCAGATCAATCGGTTTTCTGGCCTCTTTCACAGCCGCATCTGCCAATCGATTCATCCGTTCGAAATCACCCATTAAATAGGTTGTCTCGATCGCCTCTGTATGAATAGCCAGGGCCAGATCATATTGCTTGGACCAGCAGTCTTTATCAAGAAGGTCCAGACTTATTGTTAGATATCTGTCCGCCGAAGAATAGGCAACGGATGCTCTGGCCTTTTTTCCTGCCCGAAGGTTCAGCAAAGACAGTTCTTCTTTTTCCTTTGAATCGGTGATCAATCCGGATCCCAGATTTAACTGATTTACAATATAGAACAGCCGATTGTTCAACTCATCAGGGGTACACTTTTTCAGTGATAGCTTCCCGATCTGATAATGCATGGAGCTTCTTTCATTTTCCGGTATTGATAAATAAAAAACCTCCATGATCTTATCATGATGAAAACAAAAGGACTTATCAAGGAAATATAGAAGGCCCTCATTGGTTGCCTCGTTGAGGTGGATAAGGGTTTTGTCGATGGACTCGGCGCGTAATGATGATATGGTTTCCGGGGTAAATTTGTCACCGATGCAGGAGCAGAGTTTCAGGACTTGCTGTGTAGATTCCGATAGTTTATTGATTCTGCTGCTCATTAATTCCAACACATTATCGGTCACCTGCATTCGGTTTATCTTATCAATATCCCAAATCCAGCCTAATACAGAATCAATTTCAAGTATCTTTTGATCGTATAATTTTTGCAGAAATTGATTCAGGAAAAATGGATTTCCCCTGGTTTTTTTGTGTACCGAGGTTGTAAGCGCATCTGCTTTTTCATCATCGCAGTGCAGAAAATCGATCATGATTGTTTTTACAGATTCATGATTCAGGGGAGACAGTGTGAGCCTGTCGATGGCTATACCCTTTTTTCCAATTTCCTGAACGGCAGTTGTCAATGAATCATTTTCAAATTCCTTGCTGTCTCTGACAGCAGCAATTAATAAAATATTTTTTAAATCATTGCTTGTCAGTATCTTTTGAATTAGTCGGATGCTGGCAATATCTGCCCACTGCAGATCATCAAGAAAAAATATCAGAGGGTTATTGAGAAACACACCAATGAATTTTTCAAATAAAAATTCGAATCTGTTTTTCAATTCATCTGCTCCGAGCTCGATCAAATCAGGCTGCTTGCCGATGATCAATTCAACTTCAGGTATGATATCGGTAATCACTTTCCCATTAGAACCTAAAGCGTTATATAACTTCCTACGCCACTCCGATATATTCTCTTTGCTCTCCGTAAGTATTTTCCGGATCAATTCCTGAAATGATTCTACAATTGCGCTGTACGGAAGATCTTGCCTCAATTGATCATATTTTCCAGAGATAAAATAACATCCTTTTCCAAAAAGTTTTTTTTGAAACTCATAAACAAGGGCTGATTTGCCGATTCCCGGAGGGCCTGAGATCAGGATGATACGGTTTGAATCCGGGCCGATGGATTCAAAAGACTTCAGTAAAAAGGCCATTTCATCTTCACGACCTATCAGTTTATAGGATTGTATATACTTTATGGGGAAATCGTGTTTTGCAATCTCAAACCAATCGATCCGATTTTTTATTGCAAGCTGTCTTGCACATTCCTGTAAGTCCGACAACAAACCGAAACTATTTTGATATCTTCCTTCAACTGTTTTGGATAACAGCTTCATCACAATATCAGAGAGGATAATGGGAACTGTCTGGTCAATATCTTCAATCGGTATGGGCTTTCTTGCAATATGGGAGTAAATCACCTCCATGGGGTCTGATGAGAGGAAAGGAGGGGCTCCTGTCAACATCTCATAAAACAAAACTCCCATGGAATAGAGGTCTGATCGATAATCAATAGATCGATTCATTCGACCGGTCTGTTCAGGTGAAATGTAAGCAAGTGTTGATTGGATAAAATCCTGGTTATAAATATCATCTCTACCCGGTCGCAGCATTGACCAGACCCCAAAGTCCATAATTCCGACTTCCTGAGTGCGTTCATCAAGGACGATACTCTGCGGTTTGATATTTTTATGAATGATTCCGTTTTTGTGCAAATTCCCTATGGTTTCGCATAGTTTTGTAACAATCTTAAAAAAAGGTTCAAGCAGTAACTTCTTGCCGTTCAGCAAATTTTTCAAGGGTGTTCCGTTAAAATTCTCAAGAATGAGAGCACAGCTCCCATCGTAATTGATGACATCATGAATTTTGATAACACCTTTCAGCCCGGTATTTTGAATCCTGTTGTATTCACGTTTGAATTGAGCGATTTCTGTTGAGGATAGAAAGGTTGTCTTCAGGATTTGTATAATGTATTTTTCTTTTTGATTGTCTCTTTGGCAGCGATACGTTGTTGAGTCAAAGGCATCATCGATTTTTTCGAGGATAGTGTATTGCAATTGTTTTTCCATTTTTCTTCTTTTAAGGTTTTGTTTTATCCTGTAAAGAATAAATGTATAATCTGGATAAAGCTTTTTTGTCAAAAATT
>PNOB01000132.1 GCA_013824585.1 Desulfobacterium sp.
CAATAATCAATAATCAATTGTTAATGACTAATAATCAATTTAAGTTAGCGCTTATGGGGGTTTGGGGGGTGTTACACCCCCCGACACTTACTTCAAGAGCCGGCGGAATTTTATGGTATGATACCCATTCCTTTCAGCACGGAGAGCATAATGGCCGCGGCCATGACCGACCCTACCTGTCCGCCGGTGTTAGCACCCACAGCGTGCATGAGAAGAAAGTTGAATTTATTGTATTTCTGCCCCTCACGTTGAACCACGCGGGCTGCCATTGGATAGGCAGAGATGCCGGCGGCGCCGATCAACGGGTTGATTTTTCCGCCTGTGGCCCAGTTCATGAGTTTGCCGAAAAGAACCCCGCATACCGTGTCGAGGCAAATGGCTACAAATCCGAATGCCAGAATGAGCAGCGTCTGGCCTTTCAGGAAGGCCTGGCCCTCCATCGTGGCTCCGATGGATAACCCCAGAAGCAGGGTAACAACATTGGCGATTTCGTTTTCAGATGCTTTGTAGAGGCGGTTTACCACGCCGCATTCTCTCATCAGATTTCCCAGCATGATGGTTGCCAGAAGCGGTACACCTTGGGGAGCGATAAGGCCTCCGACGACCGTGACGACGATGGGGAATACGATTCTTGCTTCCTTTGAAACAGGCTTGGTATTCATGAAGGCGTTCATATCAATGACGCGTTCTTTTTCCGTTGTCAGAAATTTCATAATCGGTGGCTGAATTACCGGAACAAGTGCCATGTAGGAGTAGGCTGCCACAGATACAGCTCCCAGGAGATGGGGGGCGTATTTCGATGTTACATAAATGGCAGTGGGGCCGTCGCAGGCGCCGATAATGCCGATGGCCACTGCATCAAGCTTGTCAAACCCGAAAGCCAGGGCCAGACCGATAGCCAGAAAAATACCGAACTGGCCGGCTGCGCCAAGCAGGAATATCTTGGGGTTTTCCAGCAGCGGACCGAAATCCGTCATGGCACCGATACCGATGAAAATAAGAAGGGGAAACAACTCATTGGTTACCCCCATGTCGTAAATCGTTCGTAAAAAACCTTCATCTCCCATCAGGTTCGCCAATGGTATGTTGACCAGAACGGCACCAAATCCAATGGGAACAAGAAGCATCGGTTCGACGTCTTTTTTAATCCCCAGATACAGGAGAAGACATCCAACCACCATCATAACCGGATTAGACCAATGTATATGGGCAAGGCCAGCCCCCAGCCCGCTGAGTCCATTAAGAATCGCATCAATCATGGCGTCATCTCACTTTTCAGTCGTTAATCTTTCTGTTCTTCTTTTACCGGGAAAACCCTTTTTATCAGATCCATGAGGATGGCGAACAAGGCCAGAGCCGCCATTGTACCCCCCATGCCGACGATCATCAGGGTCAGTCCGAATGACCAGTTATCCATAATTAAGAACCTCCTTATCAATACAAGGCAGAACAATAAAATTGATTTTGTTCTTATTTCTCATGTAGAAAATAAAAGCAAGAGCCAATTTCAAAAGTCTGTTGTTGTAGTTCCGGCGAAAACCGGAATCCAGTATTTTCGGCTTTTTTCTGGGCACTGACTTTCGCCGGTGTGACGCTTTTTAGTAGTTTTGAAATTGGCTCGCAATAAAATTTTTTGCGGACTGTATCGACTTTTGTAAATAAAATCACTTGATGTCAATCTTCAGCCAGTTTTTGGAAATAAGGCAGAATACTTCGGCTAGATAAACAATGCCGATCACTTTGGAATTTTCCACAACCGGCAGCCTTCTGCTTTTTTCCTTCACCATCCGGTCGATAATCACTATCAAATCCGTATCCGGAGATATAAACCGGACAGGGGAGTTCATGACCTGTGCAACGCTCAACCCTTTGAATCTTTCGATAAAAGAATCGAGTTCCGTTTCCGGGAAATTGATGCTGTCGCCTATGATATTTAAAATTGGCGGCCGCAGATGATACAGGATATCGAACATGGAAACCACACCAGCCAGTTCACCGAATTTGTCCGTAACCATCACGCTGACGGTTTTATATCCTGTTTCCCGGGTTTTACCCTGTAAAATCATACGCACAGCATCTCCAACAGGCGCATTCTGTTCAATCGTGTTGAACTCCTTCACCATCACATCGCGGGCTGTTAATTTCATTGAATCACTCCTTGGAAAAAGTTAAGTAACCTATAATTTCAGATAGCACAATTGCAATGTGGATTCAATATGAACCCGGTAAATAAATGTATTGGACTACTCCTGTTGATCCAGAAACGATTTGATGATCCCCTGCATTTTCTGTTTTGCAATTTCCTGCCGGCCTGTATCCTTTTTCTGAATTTCCCGGAAGAAAAGATTGCATGCCTGTCTGGATTCGTCTGTAAACAGGGCGGTAAAACCCTTCTTTTTGTTTTTTGCATTCAGCAGGTCTGCGTGGATTCCGGGATAGCCTCTTCTTCCATGGGTCCAGTTGATGACCTGAGAATAGTAGAGCAGGGCTCGATCCAGAAGAACGTACATGAATTGAATATTCCGGTTTGGGCCAACTGTAATCCGGTATCCGCCGATGGGCAGGCCAACCACTTTTGCCTTTGCCATCTGCTCACTCCCGAACAGCGCTGAGCCTGCGCCGAATGCACTGCCGATAGCAGCGAAAAGACCCAGGGAATGACCGACTGTCGCAATGTCGATCATGACTCCTGCAGCTCCTCCGAAGGCAGCACCGGCAGCCACCAGTTGGCCTTTTGTCAGACCGAGCATCTGCCATGTTTTTTCACTGAACAGGTCTTGTGTTAAAATCGAGTGCGGTGGGAATTCAATATGAAATATATTGTGCTTGAACATCTTTCTGATTTTTTCATGGGTCTTTTTTTCAACCGCAAGCAGTTCTTCTTTATAGATGTTCTGGAGTTTGGTTTTTTCTTCTTTTTCCAGAGCATTGCCGGAGATGTTCCGGGTGGTCTTATAGGTCAGGCAGATGGTCAGCAGATCCGTGATCAACCCAGCGGTCAGATGGTTGCGATGATCCCAGTCCATCTTAAATGCCGAGATGACATCATCCAGTGCTGCCTCCCTTTCCTGATCGATTCCTTTTAAACTGGACAGGAGGGCAATCCGTTCTTTGTACGTGGCATTATGGGCATTAAAGATACGGATGATGTTAAAGTTTTTCCGGAACTCGTTTTTCCACTCTTCCGAGTAATCACTATGCGTGTCTTTTGAGTTTATGATCGCCATTCTCGGTCTGGCGGTCAGTCTTAATATTTCCATTTCAGCCCGGTCATCACGGCGGACTGGCCTTGAACCATCCGCAACATAGATGATACCGGCACCGCGGGCAATGGGAGAAAACAGTTCACATTCGTCCTGGTAATCCTTTTGGTTCTGATTGGCAAGAATGAATTGCTGCACGATTTCATTTGCCGGGCCTGAATAATTTCGAAACCATTCCAGACTTTTTTGAGGAACCTGGAACCCCGGGGTGTCTGTAAAACAGATAACCTCTTTTCCATCGATGAACACAGGGAATGACCGGCACTTTCTGGTTTCTCCCGGTGTGGGACTGATGATAACGCTGTCATCTTCCGTCAGGGTGGAAACAATAGATGACTTTCCTTCATTTGGATGCCCGAGAACGGCAAATTCAGGGATATGTTTATGATTCATGATTTGCCCCCCAGGATGTCAACCGTCATGGCAGGATCTCCCAGAGAGGCAATGGCTTGCTTCCATACCGCTATATCATTTGGATCAGGCAAGGTGAAGATCGTTGCCAGTATGGGTTTGCCGATCAGACCGATTCGAATGATCGGCTGGTTTCCAATGGTTTTTCTGAGAAGTCCGAGAAATAGAAGTGCTTCCCGAATGGGCGGCTGCCAGGCTTCCTGAAGAACCAGAATGCCGGCATTCCGGTTATCCGGCGCAAGGTTCAGAATCTCTTTGATCGATTCAATGGATTGTATTGTATCTGCACCAAAAGAGATTTTTTGGATCAACTTGTGCCCTGTGCTTCTGGCAATCCGGGTTTGAAGCTCGTCTTCAGGGCAGGATGCGTCGATATCGTCCGGAACAATTGCGATGATGGAGTTGCCGGTTCCAGTCAAAGGGGGGGCATGGATAGGGATGCCATTCTGTAGAATAGGGTCAGGTGATGATTCTGTATCATGGGCCGGTTCAATGGAAGACCCGTTTGTACGGATTTCCGGTGTGGTCAGATTTCGAATCAGTCGATCGCAATCTGCGGTCTGGAAATCGATTCTGGCCATGGCCCGCCTGTGACCGATGATACCGGTCAAAAGGAGGATGCCCCGGGGGAGCAGACCATAGAAGACAATTGCAAAACACAGAAATGGCCACCAGGAAATCATGCCTGAGGTTGACAGGTGATATATACCGTCCTTTAAAACAATCCGGCTCCCTTCAATCTGTTCGATTGTGGGGTGGGCCAGATCCGGGGGTACAAACCAGGACCAGGGAAGGGAGAACAGAACAACAGCCTGATGAATAACCTGAGCGCTGAACTGCAAGGTTGATTGCCACCCAAAGGCTAGATCCGAAACAATCACCTTGAGGATCAGCGCAAGAAGGATTCCCACGTTGAAACAAACGGCAAAAACCTGCATCAGGATGAAGAATGGCCAGAAAAAGATGAAACCGTATTGAAAATGTTTTCCCTTTCCCATTCCAATGGCAGCCATCAGCCGGTTTCGATCCTTTGCAGGAAGCGCAGAAGCCGCGGTTTCCCTTAATTTGAAGATCAGCTTACCAAACAGGGCACCCAGAAAGCTGTGGGTGATAGAAAGATTGTGCAGCAGCCGGATATGCTTTCTCATGATCGATAGAACCACGGTAAGCAGAACCAGCGCAATCTGAAGCAATACAAAAATTCCCAAAAATGCAGAGACATTTATCGGAGAGATCCCTTTATAGAACAGGAAGGAAAGGGTTGCTGCCGAACCAATTGCGATACCTGCGGCGATTGTGAATAACAGCATGAACCAGTAAACGGTTTGATAGCTTTTGCCCGGAAGGATCTTGTCCTCACCACTAGTTTTTACTGTATCTCTTTTATGTTCAAGCCAAAGACGAATAATCCATTTTTTATCAAGGATGGACTTTTTGTTTCGGATTAAGGATGGTTTGATATTCTCCAGATATATTTTTCGATCTGTCTGAGAAAGGGCACTGTGATCCGCACCTTCCCGGAGATCCGAACCGTTATGCAGAAAATATTCAAGGTCAATGACATCTCTGATTTGCCACTGTAACTTCATGATCCGTGTCCATCCACACTCAAAATACGTCTGCCATGCGGGTTACCCGGTATATGGATTTCCACTTTTTACTGGATCTTCACAAGCCTGAGCCCGATTGTTTTTTTTCTTTCTTCTGCAGGAGCAAAGTCTCTTTCTGCTGACCTGCAATTTTTCTCATCCTGGCTCCAGTTCCCGCCCCGGATGACACGGTTTGGACTGCTTTTCGTATGGATTGGATTTTTTTCACTGTGGAATTTGTAAGCATCTGCCGAATAGGTATCTTCAACCCATTCGGAAAGGTTTCCGCTCATATCGTACAGGTCGATATTATTGGGTGCTTTTTCTCCAACAGAGTGGGTTGTCCGGTTGCTGTTTGCTTTAAACCAGGCTACGGCATTCGGGCGGTCTCCTCCTGCGAATCGTTCTGCCTGTCCACCGCTTTTGCATGCATATTCCCATTCAGCTTCGGACGGAAGTCTGAAAGAAAATCGGCCCTTACTTTTGCTGCTCAGGGTTTGAATAAAAAGCTGAACGTCATTTATGGAGACACTGTCTGCCGGATACCTTTCTTTTCGATTAAAAAAGGAAGGATTCTTCCCCATTACGGTTTTCCATTGTCCTTGAGTAACCTCATATTTCCCGATCCAGAAACCATCTACACATACCTTATGAACCGGACCTTCATCATCTTCTCTGCCCAGTTCATCCGGAAGGCTGCCCATATTGAAACATCCGTTCTGGATCCAGACAAACTCCATTCCGGTAGTGGGTTCCCGCCATGTTGCACCTGGATCCGGAAGGATCGGGTTCAGTTTGGCGGTTATGGTCTGGGATTTACCCGGTGTGATCGCAGAGGTTGCCATCCACTCCAGATACTGGTCTTTCGTAATTTTGATATTGTGCTTTCCTGCGGGTATATTCTCCAGTGTGCCGGGAGTATTCCCGATATATGCATCATCCATATACCATTTTGCATCTTCGGGATCACTTTTCACTATAACCGTTCCGCAATCCGGTTTCAGGGGGAAATCGATTTTGGAAAGGATGCCGGATTTGATGGATACAGTCTGGGAGCTGTTTGCATAGCATTTTTTCCGGACCTCAACCGTTATCTTTCCGGATTGTATCTCTTTCACGTCCAGAGGGGTTTTCCCAAGGTTTTTTCCGGAAATAAAAACATCCGCATCAGACGGCTGGCTGTTCACCTGAAGAACTCCTCTGCTCTGTGTAAGTTCCGCCTTGATTTCGATATTTTCGCCGGCCATTACCTTTACATTCTGTTTCCATGTATCATAGCCGGGTTTCTGAATCTCAATTGGCCGTACTCCTTTTTCGACTTTCAGAATCAGCGGGGTTTTTCCATTCTCGATTCCGGAGATAAAAACCACTGCATCATCTGGTTTGCTTGTAATGTGGATGTTTCCCATGGCATCGGATAACTGCGCAGTCAGTGAGGCCTGTTCACCGGGGACAATCGCAATATTTTTTGTCCAGGTTTCATATCCCGGCTTATCGACCCGGATGTGATGATTACCCTTTGCTACCTGGTTCAAACTGACGGGTGTAATTCCAGATTTTATGCTGTCGATGTATACTTCCGCACCCGGTGGTTCGCTTATGACCAGGAGTGCTCCATAAATTGGCTGGAGAGTCGCTGTTACCTCACCCGTCTCCGTGGAAGAGATCAGCATCTTTTCCGTGTATGGCTCAAAACCTTCTTTCCGGATGGAGACATCGTATTCTCCCTCTTCAATGTCATTGAGTACAACAGGGGTTAATCCTTTGTTTACGCCGTTCAGAAATACCTCCGCTCCCTCCGGGATGCTGACAATGGATGCCTTTCCGGTCAATATGGCTTCCTCTTTTATTTCTGGTGATTTTTCCGGAATGACGGGTAGTGCTATGTCTTCTATTTTTTTATCTGGTTGGGGTTTTGTTTTTTTCTTTTCAATAAATATTTTCGGTATGACCGTATGCTTGATCGGCTTTTCGACTTCCGGAGCTATTTTCTGGCTGGGAGCATTTTTCTGGGATAGAATGAATCCGAGTCCTGCAAAAATGAAAAGAATGAGCACCCCGATGATACCCGGAAGGAGAATGGATTTCTTTTTTCCGGTTTGGGAAGGCTGTTTTTTTTCTGGCTTTGGAACCGATTTTTCACCAGCAATCATTGCGATTAAATCTCCGGCCTTTTTGGGCCGGTTTGATGGTTCTTTTGAAAGAGCCAGCAATAAGGCATCATTGACGTGATCCGGCACACCATCGATCTTTTTTATGGTTTGACTTGCGATCTGGGATCGCAGATCCTCTCCTTGAACCGGCGGTTTTCCGGACAGCATTTCATAAGCAACAGCAGCAAGGGAGTAAATATCTGTCCAGGGCCCGGCTTCTTTCCCGGATAACTGTTCCGGAGCCCTGTACGCAAGTGTCTCCGGTTCTTCTCTCCCGGGAAGACGGGCTGCAGGAGAACTTAAAATATTCGCAAGTCCGAAATCAGCTATTTTAACCAGGTTATCTTCGGTCAATAATATATTTTGAGGCTTCAACCCCAGGTGGGACAATGGTGTGGTGAGGGTATGGCAATAGTCGAGTCCATTGGCGATCTGTCGCAGTAATGGGATGGATTCATCAAGACCGAGTTTTCCTCCTTTTTCTTCCAGGTGTCCGGCCAGCGTATGTCCCTGGACATATTCCATCACGCAGAAAACAATTTTATTCCAGGTGTCAATACTGTATAGCCGTGCAATATTATTGTGATTCAGCTTGGATGCAGCAGAGAGATCCAGTTTTAAATCAGCCAGCAAATCCGTATTTTTTAAGATTTCGGAAGGAAGGGACATCAGCGAAACATTCATGTCTCTTTCCCGGTCAAACGCCATAAGGACGTTGATCATCGCATCTTTACGGATTTCAAATTTGGTTAAATACCGTTTTGCGATCAGTTGATTGGGTGCTATCCCGCTTTGGACGGTTTTTGTTTCTGTTTTTCCGTCATCCCCTTTTGGATAGTATTTTTTCATTGTCTCACCTATTTCAGACTATAAACGTTTGTTATAATATGGAAAAAATATTTTTATTGGAGTATGGATATGATTCTCATGTTGATTCAATTTTTTTTATTATAATCAGATATAGATATGTCAAAACATAATTGTGTGTCAATAATTAATTTATACAATATCTTGTATTCGTATTTTCCTGAACAGGATGGATGGGGGAACGTAAATTTGCATCCAATTAGAGAATCCGAGAAAATTTGGCATGAGATCAAATCATCTTGTTATTATATGAGAAAAAAGTGTTGAATAATTTCTCATATTTACTATTATGCAAAAAAAATGTAATGAGCTTGGGTCAAAAAGGAATCTGCCCCCTCATGATGTTGCAAAAAAAATTGGTCGGTAAATATCAGGGCAAATATGCCCGAAAACCCCCTGATTTGGCACTTATTAGGGCAAAAATGCCTGAAAAGAGCAGGGCAAATTGACCTAACAATCAATTTTTCTTCGTTGGTGAGTTTTTTTAAGATTGCATATCAGTTTTTGATGCGATCCTTTCAAGGGACAGGCAGGAGTGGTTCGGGTTCATGTTTTCTGAAATTAACGTCATTTTACGAATCATGAGCAAGAGTCAAGAGGCGAAGCTATTTCAATTTTTTCTTTTTCATCTTCGTCCGGTTTTGTTTGGTATCATGGCAGTTCATTGTAGCAAGTTTTTTTGGTTGCGAGTATTTGCGAAAACCGCAAAATAACCCCACACTTGTCAGGACCGCAAGGGGCGGCGCATTTTTGGTTTTCACAATTTTTTCGTTAAACGTGGCTTCGGTGGGCGTCCGTTTGCCCCTCGCGGCCTCACAGTGTGCACGTTATAAACTGAAATGAAATGTCCTAAATGCCGAGATGATTTAACAGAGATCAATTATTGCACCAAGTGTAAAATTGCTATCTGCCCTAAATGTGGCGAATATACAGATCACGAAAATCAAATTTCATGGGCAAAGACTTTTTTATACCTGATATTATTTCCTATAGTCTTGGTGCTTATCCTAATAGACTTTATTTTTACAGGAGGTGTGGCATCATATTTCTCACTTCAAAAAAAGATTAAATGTTTTTACTGTAATCACGAATTTCGGAAGCTTAATTAGAGCGTTAGCGTTATTATTCAATGAGAAGGAACTACAATAGAATCGGTTTATAACAACGCCATTCACCCAACTGGCAGGGTGATGCCGATTTGAAATTTTGTAGGTTTAGATAATTTTGTATTTTTAGATATAATCCGTCATACCCTGCCAGTTGGGTGATCGCGGACGTTATGTGTAATGGATTTGGTGAGATAGGAGATACAAAGCAATGACGTATTTAACTCTGACAAAAGAGAACATTGGCTCTGAGCACATTTGTTGCGCCTTTTCGGACAAGAAGTGCTCGGAAAGCTATGAACTCAAGAAGCAATGGCTAACAAGAGAATTTGATAATGGCTATGTGTTTCGACGGATTGATGAACGTGCGAAGGTATTCATCGAGTATGGCCCGGCGGAAAAAGCATGGGTACCAGTGACAGCGCTCAACTACATGATGATCGGTTGTTTCTGGGTTTCGGGCAAATACAAAGGCAATGGCCACGGCAAAACCCTATTACAAGAGGCGGTCGAAGCTGCCAAAAGCCAGGGTAAAGATGGCCTTGTGACTTTAGTTGGAGCAAAGAAGTTCCACTTCATGAGCGACACCAACTGGTTGTTGGGTCAAGGGTTTGAGATTTGTGAAAGCATCTCTTCGGGCTTTAGCCTCATATCAATGGACTTCAATAAAACGAGCAATCGACCTTGTTTCAACGATTCGGTTAAGAGTAGTGAATGCCACGTAAAGAAAGGCATCGTTGTCTACTATTCCAACCGATGTCCCTATTCGGAATACCATGTCAAAGAATCTCTGGTTAAAACGGCCGAAAAACGACATCTGCCACTCAAGGTAATCAAGCTGGAAACAATGGAACAAGCTCAATCAGCTCCGACACCTGCCACGATTTTCAGTCTGTTCCTGGACGGCAAGTTCTTGACAACGGATATCAGCATTTGCATGGATAGTCGATTTGATAAAATCGTCGGAAAACAATAAACACATAACATCACTCAAGCCGACGCCGCACAATGGAGCGGCTTAGTTCAAAAGTTCGCTGAAGTAAATGAGGAAATAAACAATATGGCAACGATTGATGAAAGTGACTTGTCGGCCTTGCTCCTTAAAGATACTGCCCTAAGGTTGGTTGAACCTGATATTTATTCAGTTCTCCCAGATAATAAAACTGGCAATGAGTATGACACACAGTTCGGTTTTATATATGACTGGGTTGCATGCAATCCTTTTTATAACCGTTTTATCTGGGGGTATTCTGTCAAAATTTTTTCCCAAATTGTAAATGCTGCACTCCAATCCAGCACACAAGGTAAAGTGTTGGATATTGGCTGCGGGTCTCTGGCGTTTACCGCAAAAACGTTTAGCAAATTTTCTGAACGGCCAGTAGTCCTGGTCGATCAGTCGCAAAAAATGCTCCGAATGGCAAAATCAAGATTGATAAAACATAGTGGCAAGATGCCAGGAAATGTTGTTTTCCTCCACGCTGACGCGCTTCAACTCCCATTTCAAGAAAACGCATTCGCAACAATCCTTTCCGAGAACCTGCTTCACTGCTTGAGCGACACAAGTATCCTTCTGAAACAACTGAAAACAATCACATCCAAAAACGGCAAAATGTATTTCACGACATTGGTAAAAAACAATCGTTTTGCTGACAACTACCTTGAGGCTTTGGTGGACAGCGGCAAATTGATCTCAAGAACCGTTTCGGATCACAAGGAAATTTTTGAACAAACCGGTCTCTCTGCAAAATATGAAACAAAGGGCAATATGTTGACGATTCATT